>JAZBOM010000122.1:0-8079 GCA_036351205.1 Thermoleophilia bacterium
CTGCTCGTGCTCTTCCGCGGGCTCGCCACCGGCATCGAGGAGCTGCTGCGCGGCGGCGGCGTCTCGACGCGCCCGCGTCGCGGCCGTCCGGTGGCGGTCACGTCGGCGGGGCTCAACCTCGCGGCCGAGAGCGAGCTCTCGGAGTACCGGTACTGCACGAGCTTCCTGGTCCGCGGCGAAGGGCTCGATGCGGCCGCCTTCGAGGCGTTCCTCGCCCCGCTCGGCGACAGCGCCCTCGTCGTGGGTGACGAGCGCATGATGAAGGTGCACGTGCACGTCGACGACCCCGGCGTCGTGCTCTCGCGCGCGGTCGCCCTGGGCGCGGTGGGCGAGATCGACATCAACGACATGCACGAGCAGACGCGGGCCCGCGACGACCGCCTGCGCCACGACGCCCCGGGCGACGAGGCGGCGACCGTCGTCGTCGCCGTGGTCGCCGGCGAGGGCAACAAGCAGCTCTTCCGCGAGCTCGGCTGCGGCGCGATCGTCGACGGCGGCCAGTCCATGAACCCGAGCGCCGCCCAGCTCCTCGAGGCCGTCGAGACGCTGGGGCGCGACGAGGTCGTGATCCTGCCGAACAACGGCAACGTCATCCTCACCGCCGAGCAGGCCGCGGGCATGAGCGCGCGCCACATCGCCGTCATCCCCTCGAGCTCGATCCCGGCCGGGCTCGCCGCCATGGTGGCCTTCGAGCCCGAGCGCGACGCGGTCGACAACGCGCGCCTCATGGAGGAGGCGATCGACGGCATCCAGAGTGCCGAGATCACGTACGCCGTGCGCGACTCCGAGGTCGACGGCGTCGAGGTCCGCGAGGGCCAGGCGATCGGCATCGTCGACGGCACGCTGGTGGCGGCCGGCGATGCCGTGGACGAGGTCTTCGGGCGCGTACTCGAAGCGCTCGCCGCCAACGGGGCCGAGCAACTCACGGTCCTCACCTCCCTCAACGGTTCGGGCACGACGCCGGCGCGACTCGGTGAGCTCGCCGGCAGGGTCGCGCCCGACCTCGAGCTGCACGTGTACGACGGTGGACAGCCCCTGTACCCGATCCTGGTGAGTGCCGAATGAGCGAACCCCTCCTCACACTCGACAACACGGCGATCGTTCTCGACTCGACCTGCGACGCGCCCGAGGGCTTCTTCGAACGCGACGGCTTGTACATGGTGCCGCTGCGCGTGCACTTCGGCGACGAGAGCTTCCGCGACGGCGTCGACCTCGGCCACGACGCGTTCTTCGCCAAGCTCGAGAAGTCCGAGGTGCTGCCGACGACCTCGCAGCCGACCGACGGCGAGTTCGCGGCCGCCTTCGAAGAGGCGCGGCGGCGCTACGAGCACGTCTTCTCGCTGCACATCTCGCGCAAGATGAGCGGCACCTTCCAGGCCGCCGAGCGCGCCGCTCAGGGCTTCGACGGTGTCGAGGTCTACGACCTCAAGACGGTGTCGGCGGCGATGGCGATGTGCGCCGAGCGCCTCCGCGCCCGCCTCGAGCCCGGCTGCACGCTCGCCGAGGCGCGGGCCTACATCGAGCATTTCTCCGCTCACAGCCAGCTGCTCGTGCACGCCGCGACCCTCGAGTACCTGCGCCGCGGCGGGCGCATCGGCAGGGCCGCCTCGCTGGTCGGCGGCGTCTTCGACATCAAGCCGCTCATCTACTGCGTGGACGGCGAGCTCACGCCGTACGCCAAGGTCCGCGGCCAGAAGAAGGCCTTCGCCGCCATGGAGCGCTTCCTCGACGAGCACAGCACGCCCGACGACGAGCTGCACTACTGTCTCATCGACGCGCTCAACCCCGACGAGATCGCCCTCGTCGACGAGCTGATCAAGCGGGTGCGCCCCAAGGCGCACTTCCACTTCCGCGGCCGCGTCGGGGCGGTCGTCGGCACCCACATCGGCCCCGGCACGACTGCCTTTGCACTGATCGTCGAGTGACCGGGGAGACACTCCCGCTGCGCTTCGGGGGCGGCCGGTACGAGGACCGGCCGCCCGTCCCGCGGCTCTCCCTCGACCCGTCCGCTCTCGCCGCGCCGCTCTCCTCGCTCGAGGGTGTCACCCCGGCCGTCGCCCGCCGCCTCGAGGGGTTCGGGCTCGTGACCGTCGGCGACCTCGTGCGTCACTACCCGCGGCGCTACGACGACTTCCGCCAGCGCAAGCAGATCCGCGAGCTGCGCATCGACGAGGAGGCGACGGTGCGCGGCGTCGTCGAGCGCGTGCGCGCCGACCGCACGGCGCGCCGCAAGGTGCGCGTCGTGAAGGCGCTCGTGCGCGACGCCACCGGCGCCGTCGAGGCCGTGTGGTTCAACCAGGGGTACCTCACCCGGGTCCTCGCCGAGGGTACGCAGCTGAGCCTGCGCGGGACCTACCGGCCCCTCGGTGGGCGGCCGCAGTTCGTCGTCCGCAGTCACGAGATCCTCGAGGAGGACGAGGGGGAGGGCGTGCACACGGAGGGCGTCGTCGCCGTCTACCCGGCGAGCGAGCAGGTGTCGGCACGGCTCTTGCGCTCGCTGGTGCGCCGGACCGTGCCGGCGATGCGGCGCCTGCGCGACCCGCTCCCCGCCGCCCTGCGCGTCGCCGAGGGCCTGCCCTCGCACCGCGAGGCCACGCTGGCCGCGCACCTGCCGGCCGGGCTCGAGGAGGCCGAGATCGCCCGCGAGCGCCTCGTGCTCGAGGAGCTGCTCCTCATGCAGCTCGGTCTGCTGGCCCACAAGCGCGAGCAGCAGCTCCGGGTCCGGGCGCGGCCGCTGCCGGAGGCGGGCGCGCTGAGCACGGGCTTCGTCGCCGGCCTGCCCTTCGCCCTGACCGGGCACCAGCAGGCCGCTCTCGAGGAGATCGACCGCGACCTCGCCCGCACGCAGCCGATGCGACGGCTCCTGCAGGGCGACGTGGGCTCGGGCAAGACGGTCGTCGCCCTGTACTGCCTGCTGCGCGCCGCCGAGGCCGGGCTGCAGGGCGCGCTGATGGCGCCGACCGAGACGCTCGCCCTGCAGCACGCCCACACCGCGGCCCGGCTCTGCGGCGACGCCGTCCCGCTGGAGGTGCTCACGGCGGCGCTCGGGGCGCGCGACCGCCGCGAGGCGCTGGCGCGCCTCGCCACCGGCGGGCCGCAGCTCGTCATCGGCACGCACGCCCTGCTCACCGAGGACGTCGTCTTCCCGGCCCTCGGCGTGCTCGTGGTCGACGAGCAGCACCGCTTCGGCGTGCGCCAGCGTGACGAGCTCGTGCGGCGCGGCGAGCGCGACGGCCTTGCGCCGCACGTGCTGCACATGACGGCGACGCCGATCCCGCGGACCCTCGCCCTGACCGTGTACGGCGACCTCGACGTGACCACGATCGCCGGCGTCCCGGCGGGGCGCCAGCCGGTCACGACGCGGCTCGTGGACGAGGCGAAGCGCGCCGAGGGCTACGCCTTCGTCGGTCGCCAGCTGGACACGGGCCGGCAGGCCTACGTCGTCTGCCCGGCCATCGACGAGTCGGAGTCGATCGAGGCGGCGACGGCGATCGCCGAGGCCGAGCGGCTCGCCGCCGGCGAGTTCGCGCGCTACCGGGTCGCCGTCGTGCACGGACAGATGAAGCCGGCCGAGCGCGAGGCGGTGATGGCGGCCTTCACGGCCGGCGAGGTCGACGTACTCGTCGCCACCAGCCTCATCGAGGTCGGCATCGACGTGCCCAACGCGACCGTGATGATGGTCGAGGGGGCCGAGCGCTTCGGCCTCGCCCAGCTTCATCAGCTGCGCGGCCGCGTCGGGCGCGGGAGCGCACGCTCCTACTGCCTGCTCTTCTCGAGCAGCGACACGCCCGGCGGGCAGGCACGGCTCTCGGCCCTGCTCGACACGACCGACGGCTTCGCGCTCGCCGAGCGCGATCTCGAGCTGCGCGGCGAGGGCCAGCTCATGGGGGCGCGCCAGGCGGGCGCCAGCGCCCTGCGCCTCGCCCGCCTGGCGCGCGACCGCGAGGCGCTCGTCCGGGCACGCAGCCTGGCCGAGCGCCTGCTCGAGGCCGACCCCGATCTCGCGGCCCCCCGGCACGGGCCCCTGGGCGTGGCCATGCGCGAGGCCTTCGGCGCCGAGCTGGGCTGGCTGCTCAAGGCCTGACGGCGTCGGCCCTCTCGAAGGCCGTCCCCGCCCGGGCCGCCACGACGCCGGCCATCCCTCGCTCGGCTCAGGTCGCGGCCGCGCGCCGCGCGGGCTCGCTCCCGGCAGCGGTCCCGGTGGCCCGGGCTCACGCCCGGCTCCGGTCGCGGCTCCTGCCTCTATACTGGGGTCATGCGACCCCGGGAGCTCATCGCCACACACAGCAACACCGACTTCGACGGCTTCGCCGGCATGGTCGCCGCGCACAAGCTGTACCCCGAGGCGCACATCTGCCTCGGCGGCGCCGTCAACCGCAACGTGCGCGAGTTCCAGGCGCTGTACGCCGACCTCGTGCCGGCGGTCGACCCGGTCGCCCTCGACCTCGAGGAGGTCGAGCGCCTGATCCTGGTCGACACCACGCACGCCAACCGCATCGGCGACCTCGGGTCCCTCTGTGGGCGCGACGGCGTCCAGGTCGTCGCCTTCGACCACCACGGCGAGGAGCGGCCGCCGTACCTCAGCGACGAGCATCTCGTCAGGTCCGACGACGGCTCGATCGTGACCCTGTTGCTGCGCATCGTCGGCGAGCGCGGCATCCCGGTCACACCGTTCGAGGCGAGCCTCTTCGCCATCGGCATCCACGAGGACACGGGGTCGCTCACGTTCTCGACCACGACCGAGCACGACGCCGAGGCGCTGGCCTTCTGCATGCGCCACGGCGCCGACCCCGTCCTGATCGAACGCTGGCTCACGAACGCCCTCACCCCGGGCCAGCGAAGCACCCTGGCCGCCGCGCTCGAGGGGGCCGAGGAGCACGAGGCCGGAGGCCGGCGCGTGCTGCTCGCCGCCGTGGCGCGCGACGACTACGTCGAGGGCGTCAGCGTGGTCGCGCACCGCGTCATGGACCTGACGGCCTGCGACGCCTTCGTGCTGCTCGTCGAGATGGAGGAGCGCGTCTTCGCGACCGCGCGCAGCCGCGGCGGGGGGGTCGACGTGGCCGCCGTGCTCGCGCCGATCGGTGGAGGCGGGCACAGCGCGGCCTCGTCGGCGGTGCTCAAGGACCAGCCGCTGGCGGCGGCGCGAGCGGCGGGGCTCGCCGCCCTTCCCGGCGCCGTGACGCCGGCGCCGAGCGCGGCCCAGGTCATGACCCCCGGGCTGCCGGCGGTCGACGCCGCGTCGAGTGTCGACGACGCGCTCATCGCCTGCCGCCGGCAGGGCCTCGACGGACTGGCGGTGACGAAGGATGGCGTAGTCGCCGGCAGCGTGGGGCTGGTCGACCTCGAGCGCGCGCTCGGCCACGGCCTCGGGCACGCCCCGGTCAAGGCGGTGATGACGGCGCGCCTGCCGGCGGTCGCGTCCGCGACCGCGGTCGAGCGCGCCGCCGAAGCCATCGTCGACGGCGGCCTCGGGTGGGCGGCCGTGGTCGGCGACGGGGCGTCGCACCCGCCGCGCCGGGAGGACGTCCTGGGCATCGTCTCGCGGCGCCTCTTCGCGCGTGAGCAGGCGGCGCCGGCGGAGCCCGCGCCCGAGGTCGCCGGCAACGTCGCCGGCCGCCTCGCCGAGCTCGGCCTCGACGAGCTCTTCGCCCACGTGCAGGCCCTGGCCGGCGACGTGCGCGGCGTCTACCTCGTCGGCGGCGCGGTGCGCGACCTTCTGCTCGGCGAGCGAAGCTTCGACATCGACCTCGCCGTCGAGGGCGACGGCATCGCCTTCGCCGAGGCGCTCGCCGCCCGGCTGCACGGCCACGTACGCGCCCACCGCAAGTTCGGGACCGCGGTCGTCGTCACGTCACGACGGGCGCCGCACGTCGACGTCGCCTCGACGCGCTCGGAGTCGTATGAGTACCCGGCCGCCCTGCCCAAGGTCGAGCACGCCGGCATCCGCAGCGACCTCGCCCGGCGCGACTTCACCATCAACGCGATGGCGGTCGCCCTGCAGCCCGACCTCTTCGGCGCCCTCCTCGATCCGTTCGGCGGCCTCAGCGACCTGCAGGCCGAGCGCATCGTCGTGCTGCACAATCTGAGCTTCATCGAGGACCCGACGCGGATCCTGCGCGCCCTGCGCTACGAGACCCGCTACGGCCTGCGCATGGACGAGCACACGCTCGGCCTGGCGCGGGCCTGCGCCGGCATGGACCTGATCGGCGATCTCTCCTCGGCGCGCCTGCGCGACGAGCTCGTGGTGCTGCTCGACGAGGAGAAGATCGAGTTCGCGCTCGAGCGGCTCGAGGACCTCGGTCTCGAGGAGGCGGTGCACGCACGCTTCCGCGCCGGGGCGCGGGAGCGCGCCCTCGTGCGCCGCGGGGATGAGGTCGTCCGCCGCCACCACCTGGAGCGCGAGATCCCGCGCTGGCGCCTGCGCCTGCTCTTGCTGCTGCTCGAGCTCGAGCCCGAAGAGATCGCCGCCTGGGCGCGACGCATGCGCGTCCGGCGCCGCGACGCCGACGTGCTCGAGCGCGGCCACCTCGTGGCGCGACGGGTCGTGCGGCGCCTGGCCTCGGGCCCGGGTGAGGCCGAGCTCGCCGAGCTCCTGCGCCACGAGCCGCTCGAGGCCGCGGTGCTGGCGATCGTGCTCGGCGAGAGCGTCGCCGCGCCCTCGCGGGTCGGGCACTACCTGGACGTCACGCGTCACGTGCGGCTCGAGATCGGCGGAGAAGACCTCCTCGCCCTGGGGCTGTCGCGCGGGCCGCGCGTGGGTGAGGTCCTCGCCAGCGTGCTGCGGCTCAAGGTCAACGGCACCGTCGCGGGACGCGACGAGGAGCTCGCCGCCGCGCGGCGCCTGCTGTGAGGAGGCCCCCGTCGACCAAGATGTGATCGTCCGGTTCCTGGTGACGCTGCCGCTCCTGCTGCTGAGTCTCGCCGCGCACGAGCTCGCCCACGGCGTCACCGCCGACCGGCTGGGCGACCCGACGCCGCGCCTCGCCGGGCGCCTGACTACCAACCCGCTGCGTCACCTCGACGTCATGGGCACGCTCGTCCTCGTCGCGACCTTCGTCTCCCAGGCGGGCATCTTCTTCGGCTGGGCGAAGCCGATCCCGGTGGACCCGCGTCGCTTCGCCGACCCGCAGCGGGGCATGCTCCTCGTGGGCCTCGCGGGCCCCCTCGCCAACGTCGGGCTGGCGGCCCTGGCCGCCGGGCTCGTCTGGGTGACGCTGGACACGTCGCTGATGCTCGCCGAGGCGCTGGCCCTGGTCTTCCTGCTCAACGTCCTTCTGGCGCTGATCAACCTCGTTCCCGTGCCCCCGCTCGACGGCTCGCGGGTCCTCGGCGGGTTGCTGCCCCGGAGCTGGTATCCGGCGTGGGTCGCCCTCGACCGCTACGGCACCTGGGTGCTGCTCGCCCTGCTCGTGCTGCTGATCGCGCGCCCGGAGGTCTTCGAGGCCACGCTGGGCAGGGCGCTCGACTTCGCCTTCGAGACCTTCCTGCCGGCGTGACAGGACGACGGTTCGCGCTCAGGGGGGAAGAGAGGACATGATGAGCGCATTCACCTGCGAGTGGCGCGCCGCCGGCGGTGTGCGCTGGCTGCGCTGGGGAGGGGCCGGTGTCGAGGCCGCCTTCCCGAGCCGGGAGGGCGGCCTGTCCGCCGGCCCCTACGCCACGCTCAACCTCGGCCTCGCGGTCGGCGACGACGCCGCGGCGGTCCTCGAGAACCGGCGCCGGCTCGGCGCCGCGATCGGTCTCGAGGGCGGGCGCTGGGTGGTGCCGTCCCAGGTGCACGGCACCCACCTCGTGGAGGTGGGCGAAGCCGAGGCCGGGCGCGGCGCCCGTGATCTCACCTCGACGATCGCCGAGACCGACGCGCTGCTCACCGCCGCGCCGGGAGTCGGCCTCGCCGTCAGCCACGCCGACTGCGTGCCGGTCGTGATCGTCGCGGACGGGGCGGAGGGACCCGTGGTCGCCGCCGCGCACGCCGGCTGGCGCGGCATGCTCGACGGCATCGTCGAGGAGGCGGGCGCGGCGGTCGCGCGCCGCGCCCGCCTCCTCGGTGCCGTCGTCGGCCCGAGCATCGGCCCTTGC
>JAZBOM010000123.1:0-4503 GCA_036351205.1 Thermoleophilia bacterium
CCTCGAGCGGCACGTCGGCGTCGGTGACGGGCGCCACGGCGTCCTCGCGCCACAACCGGGCGACGGGCTCCTCCGTGAGGAGCGGCGCCGGGGGCGCCTCGCGGTCGTGCAGATGGGGAAGGTGAGGAAGGTGCGGCCGACCGCCGATCAGGTCCCAGAGCCGGTGCTTCTGCCGCAGCCAGCGCTGGTGCCAGACCTCGTCGCGGCGCCGGGCGCGGTCGAGCTTGAGCGGTCTGTCGGCGTAGGAGATGTGCGCCCAGGGGGAGGAGGGCTTGGCGAGCCTGAGCGCCGGGACGACGGCGAGGAAGGGAACGAAGAGACCCAGCGTGCCGAGCCAGAGCTTGCCCTTGAGGAACGTGACGATGACGAACACGACGTTGGCCGCGATCAGCGCGACGGCGATCCAGCGTGAGGCCAGCTCCATGGTCGCCGTCTCCGGTACGGCCAGCGGTACCAGACCGGTGAGCAGCAGCGCGACGAAGGCGATGCCGAGGATCACGGCGTCGATCGACTGCCGTCCCTGCTCCGCCCAGTAGACGTCCTCGAGGTGGAGGATCAGGGCGAACTCGTCGAGCGTCAGCGCCAGCCCGGCGCCGAAGAAGAAGGCGCTCACATTGAGCCACCACCCGGCCGGCTGCCAGGCGAACTGCAGCGTGCCGGCGACCGCCATGATGACGATGCCGAACACGCTGTGATGGATATGCAGCCCGTTGGGCCGCAGGTCGCCGAACCACCAGGTGACGCCCGAGCGGATCAGCCGCGTGTTGATGCGGATGGCGACGAACGCCAGCAGCAGGCCGATGAAGAGGAACATCAAGGGCCGCTTGGCGGGGTCGAACGCGTCGATGTGGATCGCGAACACGAACACGGTGACTCCATGATGGTCGGGCCGGGCGCGACGGACAACCCGCCGCGCTCTCCGCCTATCCCTGCGGTGCGCCGCGGCGCCCGTCGATCAGGTGCGCCACGCCGAGCACGGGGTGGCGACCGAGCATCCGGGGGCCGCTGTAGCGCATCACCTCGCGCACCCGCTCGCGCATCGCCGGCGCGTAGCAGTGGACCGGGCACTTCGCGCAGGTCGGCTTGTCGGCGCCGAATCGGCACGCGTCGAGGCGCCGGCGCGCGTACTCGAGGAGCTCGGTGCAGTCGGCACAGAGCGCGTCCCCCGAGGCTCGCGCCGTGCCGGCGGCGCCGTGATGGTCGCGACAGTACATCCCGACCATCACGGCGATCGTCCGCTCCTCGCGCTGCAGCCGCCGGCCGGCAGCGGTCTCGAGGGCTTCCCTCCTCATCCGCGCCACCTCTGCTCGCGAGCGGGTCTCATCCACGCCAGGTCTACTCGCCGGGGGGCCTCATCCACGCCAGGTCTGCCGCCGCCGCGCCCACTCCGGGTCGTCCCGCCAGACGAAGCTGTCGGCACGCAGGTCGTCGAGCGCCGCCTGGATCTCCTCCGCGGTCGTCATGACGAAGGGTCCGTAGCGGGCGATGGGCTCGTCGAGCGGGCGGCCCGAGGCGAGCAGGAAGCGGGTCGCGGCGTCGTCTGAGCAGACCGTCACCTCGTCGCCGTCGGCGAAGACGACGAGGTCCGGAGCGGCGACCAGCTCGCCGCCCGCGTCGCCGCGGTAGCCCTGCTCGCAGGCCACGCCGAAGCGCCCCTCGCCCTCGAACACGTAGGCGAACCCGTTGTGGCCCCGCGGGACCGGGTGTACGAACCGCGTCCCCGGCGGCAGGGTGACGTCGAGGTACGTGGGGTCGGCGTAGATCTCGGAGACCGGTCCCGCCACACCGTCGACCTCGCCGGCGACGACGCGCACCAGCGACCCGTCGTCGCGGCGCACCACGGGGATCGACTCCGCCCGCACCTCCTGGTAGCGCGGCCGCGTCATCTTGAGTGCCGCCGGCAAGTTGACCCAGAGCTGGAAACCGGCCATCCGGCCGTCGCGCGGCCGCGGCATCTCCTCGTGGAGGATGCCCCCGCCGGCGGTCATCCACTGGACGTCGCCCGGACCGATCGTCCCACGGTTGCCGATGCTGTCGTGATGGTCCACCTCGCCGGCCAGCATGTAGGTCACCGTCTCGATGCCGCGGTGAGGGTGCCACGGGAAGCCGGCGAGGTAGTCGCGGGGGTCGTCCGAGGCGAAGTGATCCAGCAGCAGGAAGGGGTCGAGGTAGTCGAGGGTGTGCGTGCCGATCGTGCGCCTCAGCCGCACGCCGGCGCCCTCGAGAGTGGGCCGCGGCTCGACCACGTCGCGTACGCATCTGGCTTCGCGATCCATTGACCTCTCCTCTCGTCGACGCTCCGACACGGTCTGCGCCGGAGCGTTCCCGCAGGTGCGCCCGGCAAACGCCCGGGATCCGGTGCCGCCCGCCCCGCCTCCCTCCGTTTGACGCCGGGTCCACAGGGTAGTCTGCGAACGGCGGACGCCATCCCGACAAGGAGGAGGACATGGCCGACGTACGACGCAGCGTCGATGTCCCGGCGCCGCTCGATGAAGTCGCCGGCGCCTGGGAGCACTTCCTCGACGGCGTGCTGACGGGCCGGCGCCGGCTGGCCTGTGACGAGATCGCCTGTGTCAACGCGGTCGATATCGGTGCCGTGAGCTTCGAGGACGCCGAGTCCGGCGGCACGCGCGTCACCTTCAAGGCGACCGTGCCCGACGACCTGTACGACGATGAGCGACTCAGGGCCGAACGCGACCTGCTCGACGGCAACGTCGCGCGCGACCTCGTTCTGTTCTGGGACTACATCGAGAGCGGTGACTACAAGCGCGAGCGCGCCACGCACGAGACGGCCCTGGCCCAGCACGAAGACGAGCTGCGCCGCACACACGCCCGCCGTCAAGGCGTGGAGGCGGACCAGGACACCATCTCGCTGCGGCGCAGCGCACGAAGCTGAGCCACGGCGCAACGGGCCGGCCGGGGCCGGCGGCGGTCACGCCGCCGGCCCCGGCCTTCGTCCGGATGCTCTGCGCCGCACCGGGCGTCGTCCCTCCCGCTCTCGCCCCCGAGAGGCACGATCGTGGCCGGTCGCACGGCCGTCCCGGGGCACGCCTTCGCGGCGCGCGGGATCAGCGGCGAGCCGCCGCGTGCAGACGCCACGCGAACCCTCGCAGGCGATCCGCGTCGACGGGGTCCCCGTCGTTGTAGACGAAGAGCAGCGGGGGGCCTGGGCGGCGTCGCAGCAGGGCCTCGGCGAGCAGCGCGGGGCCGCAGCCGCGCGGCGAGACCACGACCACACCGTCGACCGGTTGCGTGCGCCAGGCGTAGAGAGCCCCGCCCACGGTGCTGACCGTCTCTCCCATCGGGTAGCCGTCGAACACGCGGTCGCTCTCGGCGACCACCTCATGGATGTCGGGCCAGGCCAGCCAGGGGTGCAGCGGCTGGACCGCGCCGAGCAGGTGGTCGACGACGGCTCGCATCACGAGCAGCGTCGCACGGCGCTTGACGGCGCGCCGGCTGAGCCGCCGCGCGACCTGCATGTCGCGCAGGGCGAGGAGCTCGAAGAAGGCGCCGAACGGCTCGAACAGCACCCGCAGCCCGTGCTCGCTCAACCGGCGCTGCAGGTCGTCGTTGCCCCACTCGTCGACGCGCAGGTAGAGGTCGCCGCAGAGGTGGACGGTGCGCAGCTCGGCGGCGCGGCCGCGCTCGCGCGGGAGCGCCGCGTAGGCGGCGGCCGCGCCGGCGAGCACCTCGCGCACCCGGGTCACGGTCTCGCGCGCGCTCCGCGCGTCGGTCGCGGCGTTGCCCCTCGGACGCTCGCGGGCGAGCTCGGCGGCGAGCGCGTCGGACCACCGCGCGAAGAGGGCGTCGGCGTCTCCGCGCGACCGCTCGCTCGCGTACGCCTCGAAGCGCAGGGCGTTGAGCAGGTCCTGGGCGACGACCGTGGCCCAGACCGTGGGCACCACGGTCAGGTCGCCGAACACGAGGCTCAGGTCGGCGATCTCGACGCGGTCGTGACCGAGCCGCCCGAGGGCGACCTCCTCGGTCAGCGGGAAGAGGTGGGCACGACAGGCGCGGAACCCCTGCCCGACACTCAGGAAGAGGACGCGGCCGTCGCCGTCGCCGGACCGCGACTCGAGGTGCCGCGCCAGCGCGCCCCAGATCAGCTGGTAGGGCAGGCACTCCTTGCCGGAGCACAGGCGGCGCCCGCACTCGAGCGCGGCGGCGTCGGGCGGACCCGCGTACTCGGCGCGGTAGCCCTGCCCGTGCAGCGCGGCGACGATCTGCCGCCCGACCGTGCCCCCGATGTGACCGAACACGATCGTGCGCCCCGGGTCTCCGTCGAGGGTGGTGGGGAGCGGCACGTCGTAGCGTGCGAGACGCGACGCGAGGGCGAGGCCGGATGCCGGAGCGTCGCCGCGCGCCTGCTCGACGGCGTGCAGGAAGGCCTGGATGCGGGTCACGTAGCCGGCCGCACCGCCGTGACCGTCGCTCTCGAGGAGCGCATACGGGCGGCCCTCGCCGAGGTCGTTGAACACGTGTTCCACGAAGGAGTTCGGGCCG
>JAZBOM010000124.1:0-2595 GCA_036351205.1 Thermoleophilia bacterium
TCGGCGACCGGTCCCTGCACGACGACGCGGCCGCGGTCGATGATGATCGCCCGCGTGCAGACCTGCTGGACCTCGTGCAGCAGGTGGGAGCTGAGGAAGACGGTCACGCCGCCGCGGCCGAGGTCGCGGATGAGCTCGCGCACGTCCTTCATGCCGCGCGGGTCGAGGCCGCTGGTCGGCTCGTCGAGGACGACGAGCTCGGGCCCATGAAGCAGCGCCTGGGCGATGCCCAGGCGCTGCTTCATGCCGTGCGAGAACCCGCCGACCCGCGAGTCGGCGCGGTCGCTGAGGCCGACGATCTCGAGCACCTCGGCGATGCGCTCTTCGCTCACCGGCCCGGTCATGCTGCCCAGCAGGCGAAGGTTGCGACGCGCCGACATGAGTGGGTAGAAGGTCGGGTCGTCGACGAAGCCGCCCACGTGCCGCAGGGCCGCCTTCAGCTCGCCGGGGACGCGGTGGCCGGCGACCTCGGCGTAGCCGCTGGTCGGGTGGATCAACCCCAAGACGAGGCGGATGACCGTCGTCTTGCCGGCGCCGTTGGGCCCGAGGAAACCGAAGACGTCGCCGGCGCAGACCTGCATGTCGAGACCGTCGACGGCGCGCAGCTTGCCGAAGTCCTTGGTCAGGCCATGGGTGGAGAGGATGGCGGCGCGGCCCTCGCGCTCTGACCGCTCGGGCCGCGCCTCCTGCTCGTGCGTCTGCTCTGCCACGACGTCCCGCGTCACGCCACCGTCCACCTACCGCACCGACTCCACGAACTCGAGCAGGTCCTGCCCGGGCACGACGCCGAACGCCACCAGGGTGACACCACCCTGCTCCCACACGACCGCCCCGCCGAGCGGAGTCAGCAGCGACCGTGCTTCTGAGCCGCCCGCCGCCTGGGGCTCGAAGAGGGCCGGCAGCTCGCCCAGCGCCTCGCGCAGCTCGGGGGTCGTCCGCGACTGGGCGAGGCCGATGGCGCCGAAGCCTTCACCGTAGAGGAGCACCGCGGCGGGCCCGGCGGCTGCGGGGCCGGTCTCGGACGGCGACTCGCTTCCGTCGTCGCCTTCGGTCGCGCCGCCGGCCATCGCGCCCATCAGCTCGCTGAACAGAGGTGAGCCGGCGGCGTCGAGCGGCAGGCCCTCGTCGAACACGTAGGCCCAGCGGAAGGCGCGCGCCGTGTAGCCCTCGGCGGCGCGCAGCTCGAAGTCGACGAGCGCGGCGGCTTGCTCGAGATCGAGCAGCGCCCGCCGCGCCTCGAGGCCGAGCTCGTCTCGCGACCGCTGGACGTCCGCGACGGCGTCGTCGGCGGCGGGCTCGTCACCGGCGTCGGGCTCATCCGTCTTCACTCCCGGCTCAGACCCTTCGGGCTCGATTGTCTGCCGCTCGACCTCGGCGCCGGCCGGCGGCGAGAAGGCGAACACGTCGTCGTCCACGGCGGCGTACGACACGCGCTCGAAGCCGAACGAGAGTGTCGGCTCGGCGGCGCCGCGCGCCGTCACGTCGACACGCAGCGGCACGAAGGTGCGGCCGTCGATCGCCGCCTGGATCGAGCCCAGCGCCGTGTCCGCGGCCGCCGGAGTCATGGTCAGCAGGTAGGCGGCCTGGCCGGCGACGACGCTCTCGCCGGTCACCTCGACGGCCATGAAGCGCGCCGCGGCGGCGAGCATGTCGGCGACGCGCTCGGGGGTCGGCGGCTGCGGCGCCGGCGAGCCCGTCGCCGACGGCCCCAGTGCCGGCTCCGTCTCGCCACTCGCACCCGCCGCCGCACCCTCGAGCGCCGCGTCGAACTCGTAGAGCCGCGCGGTGTTCTCGACCGCGTCGTAGACCCACGCCGTGCCCGCGGCGCCGTCCACGACGATCACTTGGTCGCCGGCCTCGGTGTACGCGTCGAACCGGGCCCGCCCGTCCTGCGCCCACAGCCGGCCGGCGCCGTCGCCGAGCAGCGGCGACTGCGTCGCGTCGGCGAAGGCGTCGTCGGCAAAGGCGGGGAGCTCGCCGAAGAGGCGGTTCGTCCAGACGATGTCGCCGCTGATCGCCTGCGGCTCCTCCTCGTGGGCCGCGACCTTTGCCAGCAACTCGGCCGCGGTCAGTGGCGGCAGATCGGTGTCGTCGTCGGCGCCGGCGACCGCGACCAGCCCGACGGCCAGAGCCGCCAGCGCGGCCACTGCAGCGATGATGATGAGGGGGAGCCTCGAACGCATCACCTACTCCTTCCGTGCGTCCTCTCAGCCCCGGTTCTTCCGCGCGGACCGCGGTTCCGAACCTCGGGGCCAGACAGGCGTCAGGGCAGGGTGGAGACGAAGGCCGTCCAGCCGGCGACGAACTGGTCCCAGCTGAGGCCGAGCGAATCGCGCACGGCGGCGTCGAGGCCATCGGGGGTCAGGTCGGAGTCGGCGACGGCGCGCACGAAGTCGCGCAGCGTCGCGACGCCCCAGCCGTCGAGCACGTACAGCACGAGGCTGCCGCCCATGAGGTAGCCGAGGCGCACCCGCTCGATCCCACTGCCCATCCACAGGCTGCCGGTGGCGAGGGCGGTGGTCAGCGGGAGACTCTGGTGGCCCGCGGCGAGCTCCTCGCGCAGGGCGGCGTAGGTACGCCCTCCCTCGACGGCCA
>JAZBOM010000125.1:0-3096 GCA_036351205.1 Thermoleophilia bacterium
CCGTCTCCGCACACCTCGCGCCGATCGCCTTGCGCGGCCGCTACATGGGCACCTGGACGCTCGTGCAGATGGGCGGGTACGCGCTCGGTCCACTCTTCGGCGGGCTCGCGATAGACCGGCTGGGCGAGCGCGGCGCGGCGCTCGTGATCCTCGGCTGCGGGGCGGCGGGCGCGGTGCTCTACGCCGCCCTCGCCCGTCGCTTCAGGGGCTCGCCGGCCGCGGCCGCCGGCTGAGCGTCGCACGGCCTCGTTCGCGCTCCGCGGCCTCGTTCGCGCTCCGCGGCTTCGGGGAGGGCCGCCGCCGGGGTAAGGGCGCGTCGCGTGAGACCGTGCGCGAGCAGGCGACCGGTGCGGCGGGGAACGACAGAGGGCCGGGGAGGCGTCATGCCTCCCCGGCCCTCTCGTCGTGTCAGCCTCCCGGCGTTGTCGTCGCCGGCGTCCCTCGCGCACCACCGGCGACTCGGGCGCGTCGGTTCAGGCGCGCTCCACGTCCGCGCCCCGGCCCTGGACCGTGTAGTACGCGGCGCCGAGGGTGGCCACCGTGAACGGCGTGGTCAGGAGGAAGGCGACGCCGGCCGCCGCACCGCCGATCGAGCCGATCAGGATGAAGAGCACGACGAGCACGAGGTGCTCCCAGAAGCCGCCGTCCTTCACCGTGTGGTAGCTGACGCCGAGGGCGTCCCAGAAGCCCATCCGCCGGTCGACCATGAGCGGGAAGACGTAGAGCCAGATGGTCGTGAGCAGGATGCCGCCGATGACGGTGATCCAGGCGAAGCCGATGGCCAGCGCCAGGACGATCGACCCGCCGAAGAACGACCAGAAGCGGTCCATGCAGGAGAAGACGTCGCCGACGGCGGGCTCGCGGCCGTCGCGGATGCGGGTGACCATCATCCCGTACAAGCCGGCGTACAGCGGACCGGCGAGGATGCCGAGGGTGACGATAGAGAGCGCCGTCGCGATCAGCGTGCCGAGCAGCAGGGGCACGATGTCCTTGAGGAACAGCCGCCAGCCCTGCTTGAGGGCGAAGCCGATGTCGATGCGTGCGCTGGTGACTGCCAGTGATGTTCCCGCGGTTTCCATGAGTGGACTCCTCTCGTGGGTGGCCTGTGTGCTGACTGAAGACTACCCTCGGTCGCGGGGACGGTCGCCCCCCGGTGAGAGGAACCGGGGTCGGCTCCGGGAGGGAACCTGCGGCGGGACGGTGCACCCCTGCGGAGGGAGGACGGCGCCGCCCCGGGGTAGAACGACTGGGTCGGTACGCCAAGGAGGGTGACCATCATGCTGTGCGACATCGCGAGAAACCTCGGCGACGAGCAGCTCGAGAGGATCAAGACTCTCGAGCAGGACCTCGGTCTCACCATCGTCGCCTTCTCCTGCCGCTCGCTCGAGCCGCAGCGGGAGGAGCGCCTGCGCAAGGCGATGGAGGAGCTCGGGCCGGTGCTGCAGGCGGAGCCGGCCCCGGCCGACGAGACGCAGCTCGACAGGATCCGCCGCGCCGAGGAGGCGATGGGCCTGTCGCTCGTGGCCGTGCAGTCCTGAAGCGGCCTTGACGCGACGGACGGCGCGGCGCCCCCTCGGGGGCGCCGCGCCGTCCGTTCGCCTCTGGCCCGGGAGGCGTCGAGCCCGGCGGCGCGTCGTCGAGGCCCTCAGCCTCGAGGCGCGCCGCCGGCCGCGTGACTCACTTGTCTGGCTTGCCGGCCTTGTCGGGCTTCCCGGCCTTGTCCGGCTTGCCGGCCGGTGACTTGGCCACTGCGGAGACCGCGGCACCGTGGTTCTGCCCCGTGTCGTCCTTGCACTTGGCCATCTCGGAGACGGCTTCGCCGTGGTTACGATACTCGCCGATCCGCCACCGGTGCCGGTTCTGTTCGCCCGCTCCGTCGCCGTCCGCGTCGTCGCTATCGTCAGCGGTACCGTCATCGCCCTCGTCGGCGGTGCCGTCATCGCTCTCGCCCTCGTCGGCGGTGCAGTCATCGTCGGCGGGGGTCTCGTCGGGGATTGGGGTCTCGTCGGGGGCGGGGGTCTCGTCGGGAATCTCGTCCATCGCCAAGCTCACGGCGGTGTCGACGAGCGAGCTCACTTCGTCGCGCATCGAGGCCGACGCCACGCTCGTGATGCCGAGCACGGCGACGACCACCAGGACGATGATCCACAGGGGACGCATGGGCTACCTCCGGCGTTGGGCCTCGCGGGGCTGGTGGAGCTCCGTATGCTCCCGTTAACGGTCGCGTGGAAGCACGTCTTGACCCATCGGCGGTGTCAGGGCGGGAAACGCCCGGCGCCCGCCCGAGGCGGCGCCCGGCGCCCGCCCGAGGCGGCGCTCAGTGCCCGTCCGCCGAACCGGCCGCCGGACGCTCCTCATCCTTCGCCTCGATCGGCACGCGGCGTGGCCGCGGGCCGGTACTCTTCGGCACCCGGACCGTGAGCACGCCGGCGGCGAACTCGGCGGTGCACTCCTCGCCCCTGATGGCCTGCGGCAGGGCGACCATGCGCTCGAACCTGCCGACGGGGCGCTCGATGCGGTAGAACTCCTCCTCTCCCGGCGCGGCGTCCGGCTTGCGCTCGCCGCGCAAGGTGAGCACGTTCTCCTCGAGCCGCACGTCGACGTCCTCGGCCCTGAGGCCGGGGAGATCGGCCTTGACGACGATGGCCTCGCGGCTGTCGAAGACGTCGACGGCCGGCAGCCACGCTCCGCGGCCGTCGCTCCAGCCCAGTGAGCCCGTGACTCTCGCCAGTCGATCCTGCAGGTCCATGAGCTCGCGCAGCGGATCCCAGCGTGTGGGCGACATGGCGCCACCTCCTCGATGCCCGTTGTCTCCTCTGGCTCCGCCGGCGCCTCGCGGCGTTCGCGGACCGTTTCGTTACGGCTACCCCGGCCACGCTGAGGCCAAACCGGAACTACCTGCAAATCGACGGGTTATGGAGACGCCTCCGCGGCCGTCGCTCCAGCCGAGCGAGCCCGTGACCTTCGCCAGTCTGTCCTGCAGGTCCATGAGCTCGCGCAGCGGATCCCAGCGTGTGGGCGACATGGCGCCACCTCCTCGATGCCCGTTGTCTCCTCTGGCTCCGCCGGCGCCTCACGGCGCTCGCGGACCGTTTC
>JAZBOM010000126.1:0-2051 GCA_036351205.1 Thermoleophilia bacterium
AGCAGCGCCGACGTCATGGCGACGATCTCGCCCTCGAACTTGGTGGCGCTCGGGTACATGTCGCGCTGCAGCACGTTGGCGTGGGAGTACAGGTCGAAGACCTCGCCGAGGAAGTGGTAGTGGTCGTGGTCGCCGCAGTACAGGCTGCCCGACACCGTGCCCTTGTCGCCGCGCTCGTCCTCGACCTGGGCCATGCCGGCGATCTCGGCCAGGATGGCCGCACGGCCGACCGGCTCGGCCGGCACGCTGCGGTACGTCGTCGTCTTGTCGCCGTAGGGGTAGAGATCGCCGATGATCGCCGCGAGTGGGTCGTCAGCCACCTGTCTCACCTCGTTCGTCGAAGGGTGCGGGGAGCGCCGGCCGTCAGTCCCCCCGGGCCGGCGCATGGACTCCGCGCCCAGCCTATGGGGGCGCGAGGCAGGGCGTCAATGAGCGCGTGCCGGGCGGCGCGGCGAGGGGCGCCCGGCCGCCGCCACGCCGACGCCCGGCCGGCGGGTGTAGGCTTGTGACCGGTCCGCAAGCCGCACACCGCCACGAGCCGCGAGGGGGAGCCACGTGAGCACGATCGTCACCGACACGACGCCCGCCGAGCGGCAGTGGACGCCGCGCGTCGGCTCGGCCATGCTCGCGCGCCTCGCGGCGCGCGCAGCGGTGACCGAGCCGACCGACACGATCCCGGTCGAGACGCCGTTCACCGGCGAGCCCTTCGGCGCAGTCCCGAAGGGCGGCTCGGCCGACATGACGGCGGCCGTCGCCCGCGCCCGCAAGGCGCAGCGCGAGTGGGCGCGCTGGCCGGTGGCCGAGCGCGCCGAGCTCCTCCACCGCTTCTACGACCTCGTGGTCGCGCGGACGCCCGAGATCTGCGACCTCATCCAGCTCGAGGCGGGCAAGGCCCGTCGCGACGCCCACGAAGAGGTGCTCGACGTCGTCACCAAGGCCCGTCACAACGCGCACATCGTCGGGCCCTGCCTGCACCCCAAGCGTCGGCAGGGGGCCATCCCGCTCCTCACGAAGACGCGCGAGCTGCACCCCCCGCGCGGC
The DNA here is from genome assembly GCA_036351205.1 of Thermoleophilia bacterium. Lineage (GTDB taxonomy): Bacteria > Actinomycetota > Thermoleophilia > UBA2241 > UBA2241 > UBA2241. The sequence goes on from JAZBOM010000126.1 coordinate 1,042, forward strand.
GTGGTCGGCGTCGTCTCGCCGTGGAACTACCCGTTCACCCTGTCCGTCGGCGACGCGATCCCCGCCCTCGTCGCCGGCAACGGCGTCGTCCTCAAGCCCGACAGCCAGACGCCGTTCTGCGCCCTGTGGGCGGCCGAGGTCATGGCCGAGGCCGGCCTGCCCGAGGGCCTCTTCGCGATCGTGCCGGGGAGCGGCGCCGAGCTCGGCGAGCCGCTGATCGACGCCGCCGACTACATCACCTTCACCGGCTCGACGGCGACGGGCAGGCTCGTCGCCGCGCAGGCCGCCTCGCGGCTCAAGGACTGCGCGATGGAGCTCGGCGGCAAGAACCCGCTCCTCGTGCTGCCCGACGCCCGCCTCGGCGCCGCTGTGCGCGGGGCGACCAACGGCATCTGCGCGAGCGCCGGCCAGCTGTGCGTCAGCATCGAGCGCGTGTACGTGCACGACGCGGTGTACGACGAGTTCGTCCCGCGGCTCGCCGAGTCCCTGCACAACGTGCGCCTCGGCGCCCAGCTCGACTTCAGCGTCGACACGGGCTGCCTCATCGGCGCCGAGCAGCTCGCCAAGGTCGCCGGCCACGTCGATGACGCGGTCGACAAGGGGGCCGAGGTGCTGGCGGGCGGGCGCGCCCGCCCCGACCTCGGCCCCTACTTCTACGAGCCGACGCTGCTCGCCGGCGTCACCGACGAGATGGCCGTCTGCCGCCAAGAGACCTTCGGCCCCGTCGCCTCGGTCTACCGCTGCGCGTCGGTCGACGAGATAGTCGAGCGCGCCAACGACTCCGACTACGGCCTCAGCTCGAGCGTGTGGACCCGCGACGCCCGCGCCGGGCGCGCGGTCGCCGAGCGCCTGCACATCGGCGCCGTCAACATCAACGACGCCTACGCCGCGGCGTGGGCCTCGGCCAGTCCGATGGGCGGCTTCAAGACCTCCGGCCTCGGGCGGCGGCACGGCCGGGCGGGCCTCTTGCGCTTCACCGAGACGCAGACCGTCGCCCACCAGCGCGTCGC
>JAZBOM010000127.1:0-5813 GCA_036351205.1 Thermoleophilia bacterium
GTGGCCTCGATCTCGTCCTCCGGGGTCGAGGCCCCCGCGGTCACGCCGATCCGCCGGCAGCCGCGCACCCACTCGGGCCGCAGCTCCGCCGCCGTCTCGATGTGGAAGGTGCGCGGCTCGATCTCGCGGCAGAGCTGTGCCAGCCGCGCCGTGTTGGCGCTGTTGCGGCCGCCGACGACGACGACCGCATCGACCTGACCGGCGAGCTCGCAGGCGGCCGTCTGCCGCTTCTCGGTCGCGTCGCAGATGGTGTTGAAGACGAGGGTCTCGCGGGCCAGGGGCGCGAGCGCCGCGACCACCTCGGCGAGGTGCTCGCGCGACTGCGTGGTCTGAACGACGACGCCGACCCGGCGGCCGCGCACGAGCGCCGGGCGGAGGCCGTCGGCGCCCTCGACGACGACGGCCTCGGGACCGGCGAACCCCTGGAGGCCGACGACCTCGGGGTGGTCGCGCTCCCCGAGGATCACGACCAGGTAGCCGGCCTCGCGCAGCTCGGCCGCCTTGCGCTGGGCGACGGCGACGAAGGGGCACGTGGCATCGACGACGTGCAGGCCCCGGCGCCGCGCCTCGTCGACGGCCTCCGGGGGTACCCCGTGCGTCCTCACGACGAGGGTCCCTTCCGCGACGTGGGCGACCTCCTCGACCATCCGTGCCCCGCGCTCCTCGAGGCGGTGGACCACGGTCGGGTTGTGGATGATGGGGCCCAGCGTGGCGACGGGTCCCTCGGCCGTGCGCACCGCCTCCTCGGTCAGGCGCAGGGCACGCTCGACGCCGTAGCAGTAGCCGGCGTGGCGCGCGACGACGATCTCCGGGCAGCCGCCCTCGCGAACGCGGGGCCGCGGCGTGCCCTCATGCCCCGCCACGGTGCTCCGCGCGCAGGGCGTCGTAGAGGAGGGTCACGTCGGCGCGCATCCGGCGCGCGGCCTCGTGGTAGGCAGCGCTGCCCCTGCCCTCGATGCCCGCCAGGTCTACTGGCGGCCCCGCCTTCACGCGGAGCGCCGGCCACCCGGGGCGAGCGCCGCGGAGCATGAGGTTGGTGCCGTGCACGGCGACCGGCACCACGGGGGCGCCGCTGCGCAGCGCGAGCAGCGCCACTCCCGGGAGGAACTCGTGGATCTCGTCGTCCGGCTGCCGCGTCCCCTCGGGGAACATCAGCAGCACGTGCCCGTCGGCGAGCAGGTCGAGTGCGGTCTTGAGCGCGGCGCGATCGCCGGCGCCGCGGTCGATGGGGAACGCCCCGAGGGCGCTGATGAGACGGCCGAGCACCGGGACCTTGAAGAGCTCGCGCTTCGCCATGTAGGCGAAGGGGCGGTCGAAGACCATCCCGACGACCACCGGGTCGAAGTCGGCCTTGTGGTTGACGGCGATGAGGGCCGGCCCGGTCGCGGGCAGGTGCTCCGTGCCTTCGGCCCGGCAGCGGTAGAGACCGGCGAAGATCGCGAGGACGATCCAGCGGCAGAACGTGTACAGCGGCCGGTCGCCGCGGCCGCGGAGCGGGAGGCCGGCGACCCTCACCGCGCGAGCCTCTCACGCGCCAGGCGCTCGACCGCGGCGACGACCTCGTCGAGGGTGAGCTCCGAGGTGTCGATCTCGACGGCGTCGTCGGCCTTGCGCAACGGGTTCAGGGCCCGCGTGGTGTCGCGACGGTCGCGCTCCTCGACGGCGCGCGAGACCTCGTCGTGGGCGACCTCGTGGCCCGACGCCGTCAGCTCGTCGTAGCGCCGGCGCGAGCGCACGTCCGGGCTCGCCGTGAGGTACACCTTGAGCTCGGCGCCGGGGCACACGTTGGTACCGATGTCGCGTCCTTCGATGACAACGTCGCCGGCCGCCGCCAGGGCGCGCTGCCGCTCGACCAGCAGGCGGCGCACGGCCGGCAGGGCCGAGACGCGCGAGGCCGCCTCGCCGGCGGCGAGCGTGCGGATCGCGGCGCTCAGGTCGCGCTCACCGGCGAAGAGCCGGCCGTCGTCGTCGAAGCGCAGGGCGGCCGTCGCCGCCACGGCGGCGACGGCCGCCTCGTCGTCGAGGTCGCGACCGCCCTCGTGCGCCAGCACGCCGACGGCGCGGTACATCGCCCCCGTGTCCAGATAGACGAAACCGAGCGCCTCGGCGACGCGCCGCGCCACGGTGCTCTTGCCCGAGCCCCCGGGGCCGTCGATGGCGACGACCGTCACTCGACGGCCCTCGCGGTGGCGACGTCGTAGCCGAGCCCGCCGAGCACGTGGGCGGCGCGGCGGCAGACCTCCTCCCCCTGCACGTAGACGGTCAGGCTGCCGCCGAGCTCGGCGCTCATGTGGTGCAGGGCGAGGTCCTCTACGTTGATGCCGGCGTCGCCGAGAGCGACCATGATCTCCTTGAGCACGCCGGGTCGGTCGGCGATGGGGACGACCAGCCGGTACAGGTCCCCGGCCGCGAGGTCGCCGACGGCGAGCATGCGCTCGCGGTGCTCGGCGGCGCGCGCGATCGAGTCGCCGAGGCGCGCGCCGTCGTTGGCGGCGAGCGCCTCGAGGACCTCCTGCAGGCCGTCCTGGAAGGCGGCCAGGGCGGCGAGGAGCGCGGCACGGTTGTCGAGGAAGATGTCGGTCCAGACCCGGCGGTTGCTGCCGGCGATGCGCGTCAGGTCGCGGAAGCTGGGGCCGGCCGAGAGCAGCGCGTCGCGCGAGCCCGCGTGCTGCCCCGCCTGCGCCATGAGCACGTTGGCGAGCACGTGGGGCAGGTGGCTCATGAGCGCCATGAGGCGGTCGTGCTCCTCGGGGTCGACCGCCGCCGGGCGGGCGCCGAGGTCGGTGACGAACCCGTAGAGACGGCGGTACGCCTCGGCGTCGACGTGGGCCCCCGGGGTCAGGAAGTAGGTCGCGCCGTCGTAGAGCGAGGCGCGCGCGTTGGCCACCCCTGCCGTCTCCGACCCGCAGAGCGGGTGACCGCCGATGCAGCGCGCCTGCTCCTGCGGCGAGAGGGCGCGCATGAGCGGCGCCTTGGTGCTGCCGACGTCGGTGACGACGGCCTCGGGAGCCGCGCGCAGCGCGGCCTTGACCGTCTCGGCGACGAGCCGCACCGGCGTCGCCACGACGACGAGGTCGGCGCCCTCGACCGCCTCCTCGAGCGAGGCGCAGGCGTGAGTGATCGCCCCCCGCTCGAGGGCGAGCTCGAGCGTCTCCCGCGTCCGGCTCCAGCCGCGCACCGCGGTGACGCCGGCGCGCTCGCGCGCGGCGAGCCCGAGCGAGCCGCCCATGAGGCCCACGCCGACGACGGCGAGGGTGGCGCCGGCGAGAGCGGGCGGGCCCACGGTCAGCCGAGCGTCTTGCCGCACCAGGCGGCGAGCTCGCGCGTGCGTGCGGCGTACTCGCCGAAGGCGCTCGTCGGCAGGGACTGCGGCCCGTCGCAGAGCGCCTGCTCGGGGTTGGGGTGCGTCTCGACGATCACCCCGTCGGCGCCCGCGGCCACAGCGGCCAGCGAGAGCGGCAGGACGAGCTCGGGGCGCCCCGTGGCGTGGCTCGGGTCGACCACGACCGGCAGGTGGCTGGCGAGCTTGACCACCGCGACGGCGCCGATGTCGAGGGTGTTACGGGTGGCGGTCTCGAAGGTACGGATGCCGCGCTCGCAGAGGATCACGTCGCGGTTGCCCTCCTTCACCACGTACTCGGCCGCCATCAGCCACTCCTCGATGGTCGCCGAGAGCCCCCGCTTGATGAGCACCGGCTTGTCGCGGCGGCCGACCTCGGCGAGGAGCTGGAAGTTCTGCATGTTGCGGGCGCCGATCTGGATGATGTCGGCGTACTCGTAGACGTCGTCGAGGTCGCGCGGGTCCATGAGCTCGGTGACGATCGGCAGGCCGGTCTCCGCGCGCGCCGCCGCCAGCATGCGCAGGCCTTCGAGGCCGAGTCCCTGGAAGGCGTAGGGGGAGGTGCGCGGTTTGTAGGCGCCGCCGCGCAGCACGTGGCCGCCGGCCGCCTTCACGGCGGTCGCCGCCGCCAGCACCTGCTCGGGGGTCTCGACGGAGCACGGGCCGGCGATGAGGCAGAAGTGGCCGCCGCCGATGCGCACGCCGCCGAACTCGACGACGGTGTCGGCCGGTTGGAACTCGCGGCCCACCAGCTTGTACGGCTTGAGGATCGCGACCACGCGCTCGACGCCCGGCATCGCCTCGAGCGGCAAGGCGGTGAGCTCTTCGCGGTCGCCGAGGACGCCGATCACCGTGACCCGCTCACCGACCGAGACGTGGGCGCTGGCCCCGACCGCCTCGACGCGCGCGACGACGCCGGCGACCTGCTCCGTCGTCGCCGACTCGTGCATGATGACCATCATGCTCAGCTCGACCCCCCCTCGTCAGGCGCCTCGAGCGAGGCGAGCTTCTCGAGGAAGAAGTCGACCTCCTCGCGCGTGCCGACGCTGACCCGCGCCCACCCGGGGCAGCCCAGCGCGTTGCCGTCGCGGACGATCGCGCCCAGCGCGAGCAGCGCCCCGCAGACCTGGTCCTGAGGGCGGCACAGGTCGCGCGTGTCCACGAGCATGAAGTTGGCCTCGCTGGGCACCGTGGCCCGGCCGGCGGCGGAGAGCCGCTCGACGAGGTAGGCACGCAGCTCGGCGTTGAAGCGCCGGCGCTCGGCGACCTGGTCGCCGTGCTTGAGCGCCTCGAGTGCGGCCGCCTGCGCGAGGCGGTTCACGTTGAAGGGCTGACGCACCTTGTCGAGCGCCCCACGGAGCTCGGGCGAGCAGAGCCCGTACCCGACGCGCAGGCCGCAGAGGCCGTAGATCTTCGAGAACGTGCGCAGCACGATGACGTTGTCGTGCGCGGCCTGGAGCGCGAGCGCGTCCTGGCTGTCGGCCGCGGTCACGAACTCGTTGTAGGCCTCGTCGATCACGACCAGCACGTCGCCGGGCACGCGCTCGACGAGGCGTGCGACGTCGGCCACCGGCACGTAGGTGCCGGTCGGGTTGTTCGGGTTGCAGACGATGACCATCTTGGTGCGCGGCGTGACCGCCGCGCTCATCGCCGCGAGGTCGTGGGTGTGGTCGACGAGCGGCACGGTCACGGCCTTCGCCTCGTGCCGCAGGCAGATGTCGTTGTAGACGACGAAGGACGGGTCGGCGAAGACGACCTCGTCGCCCTTCTCGAGCAGCACGTCGCCGAGCAGCATGAGGAGCTCGCAGGAGCCGCTGCCGACGGCGACCTGCTCGGGCGTGCGCCCGTACTGCGCGGCCAGGGCGGCGCGCAGGTCGGTCGAGTGCCCGTCGGGGTAGCGGTTGAGGTCGTCGAGCGCGGCGACGATGGCCTGCTTGACCTCGTCGAAGGGCGGCAGGGGGAACTCGTTGGAGGCGAGCTTGACGACGTGCTCGAGGCCGAACTCGCGCATCACGAGCTCGAGCGGCCGGCCGGGCTCGTACGGCACCATGTGCGACAGGGCGGGGATGAACTTCATCAGGTCACTCCGGGAGGTCGAGGCGCAGCTGGCGCGCCTCGCGCAGGTAGACGTGGCGGATGGCGCGCGCCGCCGGCATGGAGCAGTGGACGAGCACCCGGATGCAGCGCGGCATGGAGCCCTCGACGGCGAGCTCCTGGGCGCACAGCATCGGTATCGCCGAGAGCCCGAGACGGCGCGCGGCCGCGGCCGGGAACTCGGCGGTCAGGTCGGGAGTCGCCGTGAAGACGACGCTGACGAGGTCGTCGACGGCCAGCCCGTTGCGCTCGAGCACGGCGGCGAGAAGCTCGCCCGTGGCCTCGGCGATCTCGTCACCGGTGTCGCCGGGCACGGTGATGGCACCGCGGATGGCGCGCAGGCGGAGGTCGGTCGTCACAGGGTCGGGCACCGGTCGTA
>JAZBOM010000128.1:0-2374 GCA_036351205.1 Thermoleophilia bacterium
CGAGGTCGCATCTGGAAAACTCTCCGACCATTTTCCCCTTGTCGTCTGGCAGACCGGCTCCGGCACACAGACCAACATGAACGCCAACGAGGTCATCGCGGCGCGCGCCAACGAGCTCGCCGGCGGAGAGCGCGGGGGCGGGGGCCCGGTCCACCCCAACGACCACGTGAACCGCGGCCAGTCCTCCAACGACGTCTTCCCCACCGTGATGCACCTCGCCACCGTCGCCGAGCTCGAGGACCGCCTCCTCCCGGCCCTCTCGACCCTGCGCGACACGTTCGCGGCGAAGGCCGAGGAGCACGGCGAGGTCGTGATGCTCGGGCGCACGCACCTCCAGGATGCGACCCCCGTGCGCCTCGGCCAGGTCATCGGGGGCTGGGTCGCGCAGCTCGACCAGGCACTCGCGACACTCGCGCACGCCGGTGAGGGCCTCTACGACCTCGCCCTCGGCGGCACCGCCGTCGGGACCGGGGTCAACACGCATCCGCGCTTCGCCGCGACGGCGGCGCGGCGGCTCGCCGAGGAGACGGGCCGGCCGTTCCGGCCGGCTCCCGACTTCGCGGCCGCGCTGGCGGCGCACGACGCCATGCTCAACGTCAGCGCCGCACTGCGCACGCTGGCGGCAGCCCTCATCAAGATCGCCAACGACGTGCGCTGGTACGCCTCGGGCCCGCGCAGCGGGCTCGGCGAGCTGCACATCCCCGAGAACGAACCCGGCTCCTCGATCATGCCAGGCAAGGTCAACCCGACCCAGGCCGAGGCCCTGACCCAGGTCGCCGTGCACGTCTACGGCAACGACGCCGCCGTGGCCTTCGCCGACTCGCAGGGCAACTTCCAGCTCAACGTCTACAAGCCGGTCATCCTGCACGAGGTCCTCGAGTCGATCGACCTGCTCGCCGACGCGATGAGCGCCTTCGACCGCTTCTGCGCGCAGGGCCTCGAGCCGAACGCGCCGGTCATCCGCCGCCACCTCGACGAGTCGCTCATGCTCGTCACGGCGCTCAGCCCACACATCGGCTACGAGAGCGCCGCGCGGGTCGCGCAGCACGCCGCCCGCGAGGGACTCACGTTGAGGGCCGCGGCCCTCGAGCTCGGCCTCGTGACCGGCGAGCAGTTCGACGCCTGGGTGCGGCCCGAGGAGATGACCCACCCGGGCGACGCCGGCGACTGACGCCGAGCGCGCGCAGGCCCTGGGGCCGCGTGCCCTGCGGCTCGGCCTCCCGGGCCCGTGCGCCCATCACAGGGTCGGCGTGCCGGCGGCCGCGCGACGGTCAGAGGTTGGTCGTGCTCGCCGCCTCGTGGCCCGCCTCTTCGAGGGCGGCGCGGGCCGCGAGGGCGAGCTCGCGCTCGTGCTCGCGGCCGACCGCGAACACGCGGTAGAGGTGGGCCTTGGCCGGCACGAACTCGAGGATCCCGCTGAGGAGCTGGTCCTCGATCGCCCCCGTGACCGGGTCGTAGATCGGGATGCGCTTCGGCCCGCTCATGGGGTTGAGCGGCCGCGGGTCCTGGGAGGCGATGTCGACCTCGAAGTCGAGACCGGCGAGCCGCGGCGGCAGGTGACCGCGCACGCCGGCGCGGAACTCCTCGCGGGTGAGGTCGCGGGCGGCGAGGGCCGGCTGCTGCCGCTCGACGGCGTGCTCGTAGACCATGCTGTACTTGACGTGCCGGTGGATGATCGACTGCCATTCCTCGGCGAGCTCGCGGCGCGGGCTCTCGCGGGGCTCGTCGAGCCAGCCCTCGACGGTCGTGAACAGCGACCACTCGCTGAGCCGTCGGTAGGCGCCGAGGTCGTCGAGCGGGCTGGCCGGCAGGACGAGCTCCATCGTGGGCCTGAAGAGCTCGCGCAGGTGCATGTCGATGGCGTGCCCGATGCGGTGGAAGTAGACGTTCTCGTACATGTAGAAGCGCGCGTTGAGGAAGGCGCGCAGGGCACTGAGGGCGCGCTTGTGGAACGTGAGCCCGTCGGCCGTGCAGAACGAGTAGTAGATGAGGCGCTGGGCGTCGACGGCGGCGAGCGACACCCCGCACATGAGCGCGTCGCGGCGCACGTAGTCGAGGTTGTCGACCGTCACCGCGCCGGAGAGCGCGCGGTGCAGGAGGCGCACCCAGCGCGGGATCGGCGGGCGCGTGACGGCCGGGCCGGCCTGCTCGGCCAGGGGCGCAGCCCCGGCCCCGTCGGCGCGCACGAGGAACGCGACGTGCCACGGGTCGACGCGCTCACCCGGTGCGAAGGGACCGCTCGGGCTGCGCTCGAGCGCGGCGATGAACTCGCCGAGCTCGGTCACGATCAGATGCTGCGAGATGCGCTCGTGGTCGAGCCCGAACCGCGGACCGAAGTACTGCTCGTCGCAGAAGTGGCTGAAGGGCCCGTGCC
>JAZBOM010000129.1:0-6883 GCA_036351205.1 Thermoleophilia bacterium
GACGCAGGCGGCGCGCCTCGCCCCGCCCTTCGTCCGCCTCGCGCTCGGCCCGGTCTTCGCGCTGCTTCTGCTTCACCTGCTCGGCGCGCCGGCGGCGTGGCCGCCGCCGGCGGCCGCCGCGCCGCCGCCCGACGTCGCCGCCCGCGCCTGGGCGGTCGTCGACGCCCGCACCGGCATCTTCATCGGCGGGGAGGACGCCGAGGTCTCCCTGCCGATGGCTTCGACGACCAAGGTGATGACGGCGCTCGTGGTCCTGCGCGAGGTCCGCGACCTCGACACGGTGATGACCGTCCCGGCCGCGGTCGAGCGCGTGCCCTTCGGCACGCTCGACCTCGTGCCCGGCACACGCTACACGTGCGACGAGCTGCTCTGGGCGCTGCTGATCGACAGCGCCAACGACGCGGCCGTCACCCTGGCCGTGAACGTCGCCGGCTCGGAGGCGGCGTTCGTCCGCATGATGAACGCCGAGGCGCGCCGCCTGGGCCTCGACGGCACGCACTACGAGAACAGTCACGGCATCGACGCCGCCGGCCATCACTCCACCGCCCGGGACATGTGCGAGCTCGGCCGGGTGGCGATGGCCGGCGCGCGCTTCGCGAGCTACGTGCGCCGGCGCACACACCCGTTCGCCTTCGCCGAGACCGGCGAGCGGGTGACCCTGCGCTCGCACAACGACTTCCTCAGCGACTTCGCCTGGGCCGACGGCGTCAAGACCGGCGAGACGGCCGGCGCGCGGTTCTGTCTCATCGCCAGCGGCGCGCCGCGCGGCGATCGCCTCGTCGCCGCACTGCTCGGCGCGGTCTCGCGCGATCGCCGCGCCGAGGACGCCGGGGCGATCATCGAGTGGGGGGCGGCCCAGTACACGGCGTGGACGATGCCGGCGCCGGGCGCGGTCGTCGCCCTTGCCTGGGGGCCGGGCGGCCGTCGCGACCTCCCTCTGGCTCTCGTCGCCGGCGAGGCCGCCGCCTCGCTCCCGCCGGGCGTCGAGCCCTGGGCGTCGGTCGACCGCAGTCTCCAGCTCCGCTCGCCGCTCCCTGCCAGCGCCGGGCTGGCCTTCGTCACCTGGCGGGCCGGGCAGCGGCATCTCGGCACCGGGGTCGCGCACGGCTCCGCAGGGTACGTCGCGACGGCTGCCGGCGACGACACCCCCTGACCCGGTCGCGAGCCCGGCGCGGAAGGCGGCGGCCTGCTCGACGTGCGTCCCGACGTCCGCCCGAGCACCCCGACGTTCGCCCGAGCACCCCGCCTTTCGCCCGTGCACCCCGACTCTCGTGCGTGCACCGCCAGCCGCGCCTCGCCCTCGGCTACTGGGCGCTGCCGTTGAAAAGGTGTACAACGAAGGTGTGCGGCGGCGGCCGCGAGCGTGCGAGCGGCCCCAGCCGCGGAGAACGATATGCGGTTCGAGGGGGCGCGGTGTTCACGATCGTCGACCGCCAGGAGCTCACCAAGCGGGACATGATCTCGCTGACCGTCGAGGCACCGGCCATCGCCCGGCGCATCCGCCCCGGGCAGTTCGTGATCCTCCGCGTCAACGAGACGGGAGAGCGGCTGCCCCTCACGGTGGCCTACAGCGACGCCGTCGCGGGGACGATCACCATCATCTTCCAGGTCGTCGGCAAGTCGACCGCCCTTCTCGCCTCGCTGCCGATCGGCGACGCGATCAGGGACCTGGCCGGCCCGCTCGGGGCGGTCATGGAGTTCGAGAACGTCGGGACCGTCGTCGGCATCGGCGGCGGGTCGGGCATCGCCGTCCTCCATCATCTGCTCATCGGGTACCGGGAGGCCGGCAACCGCGTGATCGGCATCGTCGGGGCGCGCGAGAAGGACCTCCTCATCCTCGAGCACGAGATGAAACATCTCTGCGACCACCTGATCGTGACGACCGACGACGGGAGCTACGGGATGCACGGCCTCGTCACCGACGCGCTCAAACACCTCGTCGAGCACGGCGCGCACATCGACCTCGCCGTGGCCGTCGGGCCGCTGGTGATGATGCGGGCGGTGTGCCAGTTGACGCGGCTCTACGACCTGCCCACCGTCGTCAGCCTGAACCCCATCATGATCGACGGCACCGGGATGTGCGGCGGCTGCCGCTGCACCGTCGGCGGGGAGCGCAAGTTCGCCTGCGTCGACGGGCCGCACTTCGACGGGCACAAGGTCGACTTCGACGAGCTCATGCGGCGCAACGCCACCTACAGCCGTGACGAGCGCCTCTCGCTGCTGAGCTCGGTGCGGCGGGGGTAGGCGGGCCGTGGCGCAGGCGGTCGAGCACGACGGCGCGGTCGTGACGGGGGCGGGCCTGGCGGCGTACTGCCCGAGCTGCCGGGAGGCGCTGACCATGCTCGACCCCGACGACGGCGGGGTCGTCGTGCATCTTCGCATCCGGTCCGGCGAGCGCGCCGGCGACCTCTTCCTCGCGCCGTCGGCCGGCGGGGGACGGCGCACGTCGACGCTGGACCTCGGTGAGGACGAGACCGTCGAGGGCGTCGAGTGCCCGCACTGCGGCGCCTCGCTCGTCGACGGTCAGCGCCGCTGCGCCGCGTGTGAGGGTCCGCGGGCGCGGGTGCTGGTGGCCGGCGTCCGGCAGGCCCGGCTGAGCTCCTTCTGCGTGAGCGGCGGGAACGTGAGCGCCCTCACCGGGGGCCCGCCGGAGAAGCTGCCTCGCCAGGCGCGCCACAAGATGCCCGAGCAGGACGCCGTGCTGCGGGCGCGCAACTTCTCCGAGGTCACGTACGGCTTCGACCGCGAACTGGCGATGGCCGAAGCCGCGCGCTGCCTCTCGTGCAAGAAGCCGAAGTGCATCGAGGGGTGCCCGGTCAACGTCGACATCCCGGGGTTCATCGCCCAGGTCAAGCAGGGCGACTTCGTCGGCGCCGCACGCACGATCAAGCAGAGGAACGCGCTGCCCGCCATCTGCGGGCGCGTGTGCCCCCAGGACCAGCAGTGCGAGGAGCTCTGCGTGCTGGGCAAGAAGGAGGGCGCGGTCGCGATCGGCGCGCTCGAGCGGTTCGTCGCCGACTTCGAGCGCGCGACGGACGCCGTGAGCCTGCCCGAGCGGGCGCCGCGGACCGGCCACCGGATCGCCGTCGTCGGCAGCGGCCCGGCGGGTCTGACGCTGGCCGCCGACCTCGTCCTCCTCGGCCACGGCGTGACCGTCTTCGAGGCGCTGCACAAGCCCGGCGGCGTCCTCGCCTACGGTATCCCCGAGTTCCGCCTGCCGAAGGACGTGGTGGACGCCGAGATCGCCTACCTCCGGCACCTGGGCGTGAAGTTCGAGGTCAACTCCGTGGTCGGCAAGCTCCTCGGGATCGAGGACCTCTTCAGCGAGGGCTACGACGCCGTGTACCTCGCCACCGGCGCCGGCCTGCCGGTCTTCCTCGGCCTCCCGGGCGAGAACCTCTGCAACATCGTCTCCGCGAACGAGTACCTGACGCGGGTCAACCTCATGAAGGCCTACCTGTTCCCCGACTACGACACGCCCGCCCCGAAGGGGACCCGTGTCGCCGTGCTGGGGGGCGGCAACGTCGCCATGGACTGCGCCCGCACCGCGCTGCGCATGGGCAGCCGCGAGGTCACCGTCGTCTACCGGCGCACGAGGGACGAGATGCCGGCGAGGACCGAGGAGATCGTCCATGCCGAGCACGAGGGCGTCGAGTTCCGCTATCTCACCAGCCCCGTGCGGTACGTCGGCGACGAGCAGGGGTGGGTGCGCCAGATGGAGTGCGTGCCGATGAAGCTCGGCCGGCCGGACGCCTCCGGGCGGCCGCGCCCGATCCCCATCAGCGGCGCCGCCTACCTCCTCGACGTGGACATGGTGCTGGTCGCCATCGGCGCCGGGCCGAACCCGACCCTGTTCGCCGGCTGTGCCGGCCTCGAACGGGGCGACCGAGGCTACATCCGCACCTACAACGAGGCCGGCCGCACGAGCCTCCCGCGCGTCTGGGCCGGCGGCGACATCGTCACCGGCTCGGCGACGGTGATCCTGGCGATGGGGGCGGCGCGGCTGGCGGCGGCCGACATCCACGCCTACCTGAGCGACGGCTCGACCGGCTGGCCGGCGACGGGCGGCAGCGCCGCCTGACTTCGTCCTGCCGCGACCCCGACTGCGACTCCGGTCGCCAGCGCGCCCCGCCTGACTCCGTCCTGCCGCGACCGTGCGGCGACCCGGCCCGCGACCTTGGCCGTCGACGGCCGTCGCCGCCACCCCTGCCGCCCGCCGTGCGCCGACGCCGCGCGGACCACGGGCCGCGGCCGGCCCGGCCGTGGTTTGGCCGCGCCCGTGCGGGGGGTGTAGCCTCACGGCCGAGTCCCGACGGCGGCCGCGGGGTCGGTCGCGCCGTCGCCGACGGGGCTGGACCCCGACCGTGGAGCCTTGATGACGTCACTCGACCCGCGCGTCCGCGCCGTGGCGCGCAAGATCGTGCGCGAGTGCGCCGCCGTGCGCGCCGGCGAGCACGTGTACATCGACGGCCGCCTCGACTCGGCGGCGTACCTCGAGCAGCTCGCGCACGAGTGCGAGCTGGCCGGCGCCACGGCGCTGGTCGTGCCGCGCAGCGACGAGCGCGCCCATCGCCGGCTCACCGAGCTGAGCGACGAGCAGCTCGCCGCCACCTCGGCGCCCGAGCTCGAGGCGGTGCGCGCCGCCGACGTCGTCTTCGTCGTGCGCATGGAGGACGGCGACCCGCGCCTCTTCGCCGACGTCACGCCGGCGCAGCGTGCCGCGCAGCAGCGCGGCCGCAAGCCGGTGACCGACGCGATCTTCGGCGGCGGCAAGCGCTGGATCGGCACCGACTTCCCGACGCCGGCGCAGGCGGCGTCGTTCGACCTCGAGTGGAGCGCCTTCAGCGAGATGTTCTGGCGCAGCCTCGACGTCGACTACGGCGAGCTGCAGGAGAAGGCGGACGCCGGCGCGCGGCTCTTCGAGGGTGCGCGGCAGGTCCGCATCCGCTCGCCCAAGGGCACCGACGTGACCCTCGGGGTCGCCGGCCGGCCCATCGACAAGGACGTCGGTCTCGTCGGTCGCGAGACCGACCTGTCGAACCTGCCGGCCGGCGAGATCTGCCTCGCCCCGCTCGAGGACGAGGCCGACGGCACCGTCGTCTTCGACCTCGCCTTCTGGGACGGACGCCGCATCGAAGACCTCGAGGTGCGCTTCGCGGGCGGCGTCGCGACGCCGCTCCGCGCGAAGCGCGAGTTCGACTTCTTCTGCGGCGTCCTCGACGCCGCCGACGACGCGGCGCGCGTCATCGGCGAGCTCGGCATCGGGCTCAACCCGGCGGTCGGCGAGCCCTGCGGGTACACGCTGACCGACGAGAAGATCCTCGGCACGGTGCACCTGGCGCTGGGCGACAACCGCATGCTCGGCGGCGTCAACGACTCGCTGCTGCACTGGGACATGATGATCCTGCGGCCGACCGTCGAGGTCGACGGCCGGCGCCTGCTCGACGACGGGGAGTGGCTGCTATGAGCGAGGGTGGACCCATGAGCGAGAGCGTGCGCGCGTCGCACACGATCGACCTGCGCAGCGACACGGTCACGCGCCCCGGCCCCGAGATGCGCCGGGCGATGGCCGAGGCCGAGGTCGACGACGACGTCCTCGGCCACGACCCGACCGTCCTGCGCCTCGAGCGTCGGGCGGCCGAGATGCTCGGCAAGGAGGGCGCCCTCTTCGTGCCCTCCGGGACGATGGCCAACCAGGTCGCCCTGCACGCCCAGACGCGGCGCGGCGACGAGGTCTTCCTCCACGCCCAGGCGCACGTCATCTTCTACGAGCAGGGCGGGGCGGCGGTGCTCTCCGGGCTCCAGCTGCGGACGTTCGACTCCGCCGACGGCACGCTCGACCCCGAAGCGATGGAGGAGTACGTCCACCACGACGACGATATCCACTTCGCCCCGACGCGCCTCGTCTGCCTCGAGGACACGCACAACCACTGCGGCGGGCTCGTCTACCCGCTCGAGAAGCTCCGCGAGGTCCGCGCCTTCTGCGACCGGCACGGCCTGCTGCTGCACCTCGACGGGGCCCGCATCTGGAACGCGGCCGCGGCCGGCGGCGGCACGCTGGCCGAGATCGCCGCGCCGTTCGACACGGTGTCGGTCTGCCTGTCGAAGGGGCTCGGCGCCCCGGTCGGGTCGCTGGTCCTCGGCGACGCCGCCTTCATCCAGCGCGCGCTCCGCGCGCGCAAACTCTTCGGCGGCGGCATGCGCCAGGCCGGGGTGATCGCGGCGGCGGGCCTGTACGCGCTCGAGCACCACGTCGAGCGCGTGGTCGACGACCACCGCCGCGCCCGCGCGCTCGCCGAGCGCCTGGCCCGCGTGACCGGGCTCGCGGTCGACCTCGGCAAGGTGCAGACCAACATGGTCTACGCCGGCACGCGGGGGACCGGCCTGCCGGCGAAGGAGCTCGTCCGCCGGCTCGACGCGGCCGGCGTGCTGGCGCTCGACGAGTCGCCGTGGCAGGTGCGCCTCGTGACCCACCTCGACGTCGACGACGCCGACGTCGAGGAGGCCGGCGAGGTCATCGCCGCGGTGGTCGAGCGGGCCGCGACGGGCTGACGTCGCGCTGGCGACCCGCTCGAGCGAGCGGGTCCCGGGTCGGGGCTTGCGCGAGCCTCACCGCTTCACTTCGGCCTGAGCTCGAGCTCGTCCCCGCCCGCGTACACATGCCTGGCTCGTCCCCGCCCCGTTGCACGTGCGCGAGCCTATGAACAATTGGGCATGATCATGACCAATTGTTCATAGGGCCACGAGGTACCTCTGCGTCCCAGCGGGGCGCACGAACCGGCAGGGACCGAGCGCACGAACCGGCAGGGTGGGGGCGCACGAGGCGACACGGACGGCGCGGACCCTACGCGCGAAGGGCGGCGGGGCGGCCGTGAGGCCGCCC
>JAZBOM010000130.1:0-2562 GCA_036351205.1 Thermoleophilia bacterium
AGGGCGTCGACCGCGGCGGCATCTCCCTGGGCCCAGACCTCGACGCTGCCGTCGCGCCGGTTCTTCGCGTAGCCGGCGACGCCGAGGCGCCGCGCCTCGCGCTGCGTCGAGGCGCGATAGAACACGCCCTGGACGCGACCCGAGATGCGCATCTTCACCGCCTTGGTGCCGGCCGAGGCCCCCGGTCCGGCGGCGGTGCCGAGACCCGTCATCTCGTTCTCGGCCACGTCCTGCGCTCCCTTGATGCCACCGCTGAGGAGCGGCACGAAGCGGCACGGCGTGTGGCGCTCGACGTCGAAGCCTTCGCGCCCCCGGCGGTACACGGTCAGCACCTGGTCGCGGTGCGGCACGCCCAGCGGGATCACCAGCCGGCCGCCGACGACGAGTTGGTCGAGCAGGGCCGCGGGTACGTCTTCGGCCGCGGCCGCGACGAGGATGCCGTCATACGGCGCGTGCTCCTCCCAGCCCAGAGTGCCGTCGCCGACGGCAAGGTGGACGTTGTCGTAGCCGAGCTCGCGCAGGCGGCGGCGCGCAGCCTCGGCGAGCTCGGCGACGCGCTCCACCGCCCAGACCTGTGCCACCAGCTCGGCGAGCACGGCGGTCTGGTAGCCCGACCCCGCGCCCACCTCGAGCACGCGGCTGCGCGCGTCGACCTCGAGCAGCGCCGTCATCAGCGCGACCATGTAGGGCTGCGAGATGGTCTGGCCGAAGCCGATCGGCAGCGGGCCGTCGAGGTAGGCCTCGCCCTCCATCCCCGCGGGGACGAAGTTGTGCCGTGGGACGGCGCGCAACGCCGCGAGCACGGCCTCATCGCGCAGCCCGCGGCCGGCGATCTGCTCCTCGACCATCCGTCGCCGGGCGTCGCCGGGCGTGCCGCCGCGCCGGCTCACCGCGGCGCCTCCCTTCCCGGGTCGGGCGACGCCGCCCCTCGCGACTCCACGCCGTACGGCGCGGCTCGCGGCGCCGCATCCGGCGGCGACACGGCCGGGGACGGCCCGGCCGGTGGGGCCTCCGGCGCCACCCCGTACGGCACGGACTGCGCCGCCGAGGAGGCCTGCGAGACCTCGGGCCCCGCGGCCGGGGGAGGGGCGCCCCCCGCGGCGGCCGCGGGCGGCCCTCCCGTCGCGGCGGCGGGGGGCTCACGCGGGTCGCGGCGGCGGCGCAGCGCCGCGTACTTGGCCTTGCGACGCCGGCGCATCTCCACCCAGAGCGCTGCCGGCCAGGCCACGACGGCGTAGCCGAGGGGGCTCCAGGCGAGGGTGCCGACGGTGCCGAGGAGGACGTACAGGTCCTCGATCAGGCTGAGCAGGGGGATCGTCGCTTCGCTGCGCGTGGCACGCGGCCGGCGCACGTGCTTGACGTGCTCGGCCAGCCAGGCGGCGAAACCGCCGCCGGCCAGCCCGACCAGGAGGCCGGGCCAGCCGGCGTCGATGGTCGCCGCCCCCACGACGGCGCCGGCCGCGAGGCGCAGGGGGAACACCATGCGGTCCTGCAGACGGTCGACGCGCGGTATCTTGTCGAACGCCGCCTCGAGCACGGCCAGCACGGCGAGGACGAGGAGGACCCAGCGATTGCCGAGCCAGTCGAACGCGCTGTTGAGCGGCACGCCCCACCCCAGCCGGGACATCACCCCGACGAGAGCCAGCGTGAGCCACGGGCGCGTGCCGGCGGCGGCGCCGAGCCCGAGGATGCGAGCGAGGCCGAAGACCCAGCCGATCACGAAGACGCCTCCACGTGCGGATTCTACTATGCTGCCGGCGAACCCCCGGCGTACATCCCCGGACACGGGGGACGACCGCGCCGGTGACGGATGTAGAATCGCCGCGTGGAGGACGAGTGCCCGCGCGCCCGGCGTCGGCACGACCGTGGAGGGAGCATGAGCACAGCCGTCATCGAGTGCCGGCGGTGCGGGCGACGAGTCAGCGCCGAGGCGCCGCGCTGCCCCGAGTGTTGCGCCGACCCGCGCGACGGCCGCAGTTCGTTTCGCGAGGAGGACCGCGACTGCGTGCGCGTGTGCGAGGGACTGTGGGTCCGGTTCCTCGCCCTGGCCCTCGACGGGCTTGTCCTCAGCGGCATCTTCCTGCTCATCGCCCTGGCCGTCTTCCAGGCGCTGGTCATGGAGGGCCGCTTCGCGGTCGAGGGTGAGGAGCCGTTCCCCTGGTACCTCTGGCTCGCCTTCTCTCTGGCCTCCTTCGTCTACTTCTGGGTCTGTGAGGCCAGGTGGAGCCAGACGCTGGGCAAACGCCTCTTCGGTCTGCGCGTCGTGCGCACCGACGGCGGCCGCGTGGGGTACGGCGCGGCCTTCGTGCGCACCGCGCTGCGCATCGTCGACTTCCTCCCCTTCGCCTACCTGGTGGCGGCGATCACGGTCACCGTGACCCCCCGCAATCAGCGTCTCGGCGACCTCGCCGCCGGCACCGTCGTCGTGCGACCCCACACGGTGCGCTTGACGGAGCCGGCCACCGCGGCCCTCCCGACCGTGCCCTGGGTCGGCCCCGGGACGACGGCGCTCGACGCCTGACGCGGAGCCGGCGCTGCGAGTGAGCGAGGGCGGCGGGGGCG
>JAZBOM010000131.1:0-2186 GCA_036351205.1 Thermoleophilia bacterium
GCTCGTCCTCGTGCGCGGCGAGGATCTCATCGACCCGGGCGCGTGCCGCGTCCAGGGTGTCGGGGGCGCCGGCGGCCTGCCACGCCTCGTAGCTGTCGTGCAGGCCGTCCTCTCGGTGGTCGGCGGCGTGATGCTCGTCGCCACCGCCGCCGTGATGCTGCTCTCGGCGGCGCGCGACACGGCGCCGCTCGAGTACGGCGCGGCCGGCGGCCGCGCCCACGGCCGCGCCGTGCTCGGCGGCGTCGTCTCCAGCCTCTCGAACCCGTACTGGTCGATCTGGTGGGCGACGATCGGACTGAGCCTGCTCACGAAGGCCTACGCGCTCGGCGCCGCGGCCCTCGTAGCCTTCTACGTAGGCCACATCCTCGGCGACCTCACCTGGTACTCGGCGGTGAGCGGCGTGATCGCCGCCGGCCGGCGCTGGATCACGCCGCGCCGCTATCGGGCGATGGTCGCGGTGATGGCCGGCTTCTTGCTCGTGCTCGCCGCCTGGTTCATGGTGTCCGGCGTGCGTCTCGCCGGCTGACCGGCGCGCGACCGGCGCCCGACGCAGACGCCGGCGCGGCTCAGCCGGCGCGCCGCGCCCGCTCGACCAGGTCGTCGAGGGCCCGCTGCACCTCGCCCGGGTACGGCTCGTCCTCGTGCGCGGCGAGGATCTCATCGACCCGGGCGCGTGCCTCGTCGAGCGTGTCGGGAGCGCCGGCGGCCTGCCACGCCTCGTAGCTGTCGTGCAGGCCGATGTCGCTCACGTACCACTCGCCGCCGCGCGCGTTGCGGCGCGTCGACGGCTCGCCGATGAACGTGCCGCCGGGCGCGACGCGCTCGAGCACGTCGTCGAGCCAGAGCTCCCCGGAGACCGGCATGCCGGAGCGCGCGAAGCGCGCCATCCGGAACATCTCGATGTCGAGCACGAGCTGCTCGAGCGAGAGCACGAGCGCACCGGCGAGCAGCCCGGGGCCGCAGAGGATGTCGGGCCACGGCAGCGTCGCCAGGAGGCCCGTCTCGGCCTTCTCGTACGCCGCCTGGACGCAGGGCACGTAGTGGTCGGTGCCACAGCCCGAGGCCTCGACCGGCAGCCCGTAGTAGCGCGCCATCTCGGTGCCGGCCGCGCTGAGGATGGCGTGCGCGATGTCCCCCCCTGCGTAGCGCCCGGTGCGGGGGTGCATCGTCGCGATCACGGGCGCGTAGATGAACGGCGTGCCCGGGGCCGCGACCTGGACGAGGCAGAGGGTCGCGAGGACCTCGCAGTTGGCGGTCAGGAGGGTCGCCAGACGGCTGCCCGGCGCCGTCGCTCCCATCAGCGGCATGGGCATGACGGCGACCGGCAGCCCCAGCTCGCGGATCGCCAGCCACGTCCCCGTGTAGTCCGCCTCGATCACGAGCGGGGACGCCGGCGTGATGAGGAAGGAGAACGGGTTGCGGCGGCGCAACTCCTCGCGGCTCCCGAAGATGATCTCGAGCGCCTCCATCAGCCAGGGCGCCAGGGACGGGTCGCCGAGCGACTCCTGTACGTGCTTGCCGAAGACGCGGAACGCCTCCGTCATGTACGACACCCAGCCGGCCGGCGTCTCGTGGTCCTCGGGGAAGTCGGTCGCACACCAGTAGAGGCCGACATCGTCGTAGTGGTCGAGGAGGCGGGTCGCGGCGAGCCAGTCGGCGTGCACGGGGGGCCGCCGCTCGCCGGTGTCGCGGTCGATGACGGTCGTCGCCCCGCCGTCGTTGAGCAGCGTGAGACGGCCGGCGTTCAGCGGGTACTCCCACCCGTCGCGCCGGCCGCCGAGCGAGAACCGCTTCGGCGCGAGGCGCAGGGCCTCGGCGACGAGCTCGGGCGGGAAGCGCACGATGCGCGTCGCCTCGTCGACGGCGGCGCCGGCCTCGCCGAGCAGCCGGCGCCCGAGAGCCGTGTCGACGCGCACGCCGTGGCGCGACAGCACCTCGAGCGTGCGTTCGTGGACCTGGGCCTGCTCGTCCGCCGCGAGCACCTGGAGTGAGAGCTGCATCGGCCGTGACCTCCGTCGCGAGACCCCCTCGGGGGCAGTAGGGATGATTATCCCAGAGGCCGCCTCGCCGCGGCCACGGCCGATTGCTGGGCAAACTTGAGGACGGCACGGGGCAAACCCGACGGGCGCCCGTGGTGCGGTGAGCGGGGCGGACCGGTGGCCGTACGGGGATGATGGAGCGGAAAC
>JAZBOM010000132.1:0-3461 GCA_036351205.1 Thermoleophilia bacterium
CCCTGCGACCGTTCCTCGCGCGCCTCGACCTCATCGCGGAGGCCCGCGGCCTGCGCCGCGTGCTGCTCGCCCACGCGCGCGACGACGCCGACGTGCCCTTCGACCACAGCCGCCGTCTGGCGGCCGTGCTCGAGCCCCCGGCCCGCCTCATGGTCCTGGCCCAGGGGGGCCACCACGGCCCCGGCCGCTCCCCCGACGTGGCGCGGGCGACGCTCGCCTGGGTGCTGGCCCACGGCACGGCAGAAGACGGCACGCCGGAAGACGGGACGCCGGAGTGATGCGGCCTCGCGGCGCCGGCCCGGCGGCCGGCAGCTCTCAGTAGCCGAGCGCCTGCAGCGAGTGAGCGGCCACGCCCCCGACCAGGAGGGCGATCGCCACCGTCCCGAGACTCACGTAGGCCGTCCGCCGCCAGCCCAGCTCGCGCCCGAGGACGGCGATCGTCGCCACGCAGGGCACGTAGAGCGACGTCACGAGGGCGAAGGTGACGATCTGGCTCGTGTCCATGAACGCGCTGATGTCCTGCACGCTGGTGCCGTAGGCGACGACGGCGAAGGTGAGCAGGAGTTGCAGGGCGAGCTCCTTGCGCAGCACGCCGAAGACCAGGGTGAGCCCCGCCACGGCGGGCAGCATGAGCCAGGTCTCGACCACCGGCGAGAGCGGGTCCGTGAGCTCCCAGATCCATCCGGTCTCGTAGAGCGCCCCCAGGACCGTGCTGCCGACCACGATGATGGGGGCGGCGTCCCAGATGAAGTCGCGGAACCGCCGCCACGTCTTCGCCCCCACCTGGCGGAGCACCGGCCGGCGGAAGGGGAACATCTCCATGACGAGGCCTTGCTTCTCGCCGGGCAGCAGGCGGTTGAGGCCCAGCCCGGCGAGCACCCCGACGGCGATGAGCACGGCGTAGACCAGGACGGCCCACTGCCACCCCGCGTAGAGGGCGACCGCCCCGATGATGATGGCGGTGCGGGCGCTGCACGGGGTGAGCGTGATCAAGGTGCTGGCGATGAGACGCTCGCGCATCGAGTTGAGGGTGCGCGTGCCGATGATCGCCGGCACGTTGCAGCCCAGGGCGGCGATCAGCGGTATCACGGCGCGCCCGTGCAGGCCGAAGCGGTGCATCACTCGGTCGGTCAGGAAGGCGGCGGCGTTGAGGTAGCCGGAGTCCTCGAGGAGGGCGAGCAGCACGTAGAACGTGAGGATGTAGGGGATACCGATCGCCAGCGTCGCGATCACGCCCCCGTCGACGCCCCAGAGGATGGTGCGCCCCAGGGCCCCGTCGCCGAAGATCGCCGTCACCACGTCGGCGAGGAACGGCGAGACGGTCGCCTCCCAGGCGCTGGTCAGGATGCCGGAGAGGAACCCGCCGACGATGAACAGGACGGTGAAGACGCCGGCCACGACGCCGCCGAGGATCGGCAGGCCGGTCTTCGGCGTCGTCGTGATGCGCCACCAGGTGTCGGGGGCGACGCCGGGCGAGGCGGTGCAGGCCTCGGCCAGGCGGCGGGCGACGTCGTGGCGCTGTCGGGCGACGAGCAGCGGCAGCGCCTCGTCGCCGGGGTCGATCGGCAGGTCGCCGGCCTCGGCGAGGGCCGTGGTCGTCTCCGGGTCACCCTCGAGCACGGCGAGCGCCGCTGCGCGCGACGAGAGCCCGAAGGGCAGCTCGCGCCTCGCGTAACGCTCCTCGAGCAGCGCTTCGAGCTCGTCGATGCGCTCCTCGACCAGGGGTCCGTAGCGGCGCCGGCGCCCGCGCCCCACACCGTCGCCGGCCTCGGCGACGGCGAGGACGGTGCGCATCACGCCCTCGACGCCCTCGCCCTTGGAGGCGACCGTGCGCACGACGGGCACACCGAGCTCGCGCGCCAGGACGGCGGCGTCGATGTCGATGTGCCGCCGGCGCGCCTCGTCGACCAGGTTGAGCGCGACGACCACGCGGTACCCGAGGTCGAGGAGCTGGAGGACGAGGTAGAGGTTGCGTGCCAGGTTGGTGGCGTCGACGACGGCGACCACGACGTCGGGCCGGGCCTCGAGCAGCGCCGCCCGGCCGACACGCTGGTCGCCGGCGTGCCCCTCGAGAGCGTAGGTGCCGGGCAGGTCGATCACCTCGACGGCGTGCCGGCGCCAGCGCGTGCAGACCGAGGACGCGGTCGTCGTGACCCCCGCGCAGTGCGCCGTGTCGCAGGCGGCGCCGGTGAGGCAGTTGAAGAGCGACGACTTGCCCACGTTGGGGTTGCCGGCGAGGCACACGGCGAGGGTGCCGGGTGCGCGCTCGGCGGCAGACCGGGGTGTCGTGACCGCGGTGGTCATCGCTCACGCCCGTCGATCGCGCCGACGACCTCGCACCCGGGCGCGCTTCGGGTGCTCACCCCGCGCGTGAGCGGCGGCCTCCCGGCCGGCACCGCGCTCCCCGGGGCGTTCGCGCACGAGGAGCTTGCCGGCGACCTCGCGCCCGAGCGCGTACTGGGCGTCGCCGACACGCACCAGCAGCGGCCCGCCGAACGGGGCCACGCTCTCCACGATCACGGACGTGTCCGGCAACAGGCCGAGCGACGCCAGGTAGCGCAGGAGCTCGGGCTCCTCGTCGCTGATGCGGCCGATGGTGCCGCGCTCGCCCGGCCCCAGCTCGGCGAGCGGGCGCAGCGGCTCCTCGACGCAGGCGCCGTCCTCGTCGGGGATGACGTGGCCGTGCGGGCAGGTGCGCGGGTAGCCGAGCTGCGCCGCGAGCCGCGCCTCGACGTCGGGGCTGATCGCGTGCTCGAAGCGGCAGGCCTCGGCGTGGACCTCGTCCCAGGGTACGTCGAGGATCTCGGTGAGGAAGCGCTCGCTGAGCCGGTGCCGGCGCACGAGACTGGCGCCCTCGAGCTCTCCCTGCGGCGTCAAGGCGATGCCGCGCCCGCCGCCCTCCTCGACGAGGCCCGCGGCGCGCAGGCGGCCGAGCATCTCCGAGACGGAGGGCGGCGACACCTGGAGCGCGGCGGCGAGCTGCGAGACGGTCGCGCCGCCCTCGCCCGCGCCGTCGTCGCGGGACAGCTTGTAGATGGCCTCGAGGTACTCCTCGACGCTCTCGCTGCGCTTGCGCATCACTCCGCCGCTCCCTGCCGTCCCGACGGCGCCCGTGAAGGCACCCCGAAAGCCTATCGTTAGGATAGCCGAAACGGCCTGCTGCGGCCAGCTTGACTTGCGTCAGTCGGAGAGCCTACACGCACCCTGATGAGGGCCGCCGCGCGACTCGGCGAGGACCGCCGGAACGGGCACGGACCGAGGGGGGCCTGGAGCGGGTGAAGGGACTCGAACCCTCGATCTTCAGCTTGGGAAGCTGACGTGTTACCAGCTACACTACACCCGCTCGCGTACACAGTAGACCATATGTCGCGAGCCCCCTCAACACTCCCCGCGATCGATGAGTGGACGACGGCCGCCGCCTTGCGACGACGGCCGGCGCCTCTCGACGGCCGCCGGGCCTC
>JAZBOM010000133.1:0-3393 GCA_036351205.1 Thermoleophilia bacterium
CGCAGGGTCCTGGTCAGCTTGACCAGGTCGCCCTCGTCGCCGTCGCCGCGCAGCTCGAGCTCGAGCTCGAGCCAGCCGCGCTCGGCGGCGTCGCCGGCGACCTCGACCTCGTCGAGGCTCAGCTCGCCGACCTCGCGCTGGCCGTCGGAGACGACGCGGGTGCGGCGTCGCTGCCGCAGCTCGATGAGCGGCGCCAGCGGCGCGCCCTGCGCCACGGACTCGACCCGCTCGCGGAGCTGCCCCTGCGGCCACTCCTGGACCGGCACGTCGACCGCGACGAGGGCCTCGAGCTCCTCGCGACGCAGCACGCCGTCGGCGGCCGTCACCAACCCTTTGAGCGTGAGGCGCACGCCGTCGCCCGTCTCGCGCCGGCGGAGGTAGTAGCCGGCGGCGAGGAAGCGGCGGTCGGCCGTGTCGAGGAAGACGTCGCCGTCACGCCGATCGGCGACCGCGCCGAGTGTGTAGCCGGCGAGCCGGCGGGCGCGGGCGAGCCGCTCGAGCGTGTCGTCGTCGGGCACCGAGTACTTGGCTTCGATCTCCATCCCGCTCAGCCTCCCCCGAGCTGCGAGGGCGGCAGGAGCCAGGCGAGCTCGGCCGCCTTGAGGTCACCGTCGGCGGCGTCGACGCGCGCCAGGCCGCCCTTCTTGCACACGACGCGCCCGCCGCCGATGAGGGCGCCGATGACGCTGCTGAAGTCGGGCTCGTGCCCGACCAGCATCAGCGCCTTCGGCGTGCCGTGCTCGGCGACGACGGCGCGCAACGCCTTGAGGTCGAACCCGCCGGCGAGGCGCTCGTCCTCGACCAGACCGACCTTGGGGTCGGCGGCCTCGGCGACGATCTCGGCCGTGCGGCGCGCGCGCACGAGGGGGCTGGTCACGATGACCTTGAGCCCGAGGCCCATGCCGGCGATGGCCCGGGCTTCGCGCGCCATCGCCGCCTCGCCCTCGGGCGTCAGCGGTCGCAAGTCGTCGTCCCCACTCCAGTCGGCGCGCGCCATCGCCCGCCCGTGGCGCAGGAAGAACAGCCGCACCGCCACGCTCACTCCCCCCTCTCGCGCACCGACTCGCGCGCCCGGGCGACGTAGTGCTCCTGGGCGTCGAGCGGCTCCTCGCCGGGGCCGGGGCGCACATGCTCCCAGGCGCCGTCGGCGTGCAGCACGCGGGCTTTCGCGTTGTCGGCGAGGTAGGTCGCGAGGATGTCGTCCCTGATCTGGCGGACGATGCCGCGGTCGAGCACCGGGAAGAGGATCTCGACGCGGCGGTTCAGGTTGCGCGGCATGAGGTCGGCGCTGCCGAGCAGCACCTCCTCGTCGCCGCCGTTGCGGAACCAGTAGATGCGGCTGTGCTCGAGGAAGCGGCCGACGATGCTCTTCTCGGTGATGTTCTCGCTGACGCCGGGGATGCCGGGCCGCAGGCAGCACATGCCGCGCACGTTGAGCTCGACCTTGACCCCCGCCTGCGAGGCCCGGTAGAGCCGGCGGATCATCGGCTTGTCGACGAGGGAGTTCATCTTGAAGATGAGGTGCGCCTCCTCCCCACGCTTCGCGTGCTCGATCTCGCGCTCGATGCGCTCGGCGACCTGGCCACGCATGTGCTGCGGGGCGACGAGGAAGCGCCGGTACTGCACGTCGGCGGCGTAGCCCGTGAGGGCGTTGAAGACGGCGGAGGCGTCGGCGCCCATCTCCTCGTCGCAGGTGAGGTAGCCGAGGTCGGTGTACTGCTTCGTCGTCACGCTGTTGTAGTTGCCCGTGCCGAGATGCACGTAGCGCCGCACGCGGTCGCCCTCGCGGCGCACGATCAGCATGATCTTGGAGTGCGTCTTCAGGCCGAGGAGGCCGTAGACCACGTGCACGCCCTCCTGCTCGAGGGCACGCGCCCAGCCGATGTTGCTCTCCTCGTCGAAGCGCGCCTTGAGCTCGAGCAGGACGGCGACCTGCTTGCCGTTGCGCGCCGCCTCCATGAGCGCGTCGACGATCGGCGCGTTGCGCCCGACGCGGTAGAGCGTCGTCTTGATGGCGAGCACGTCGGGGTCGTCGGCGGCCGCCTGCACGAGCTCGACGACCGGGTCGAAGGAGTCGTAGGGGTGGTGCAGGAGGACGTCGCGCTGGCGGATGGCGGCGAAGAGGTCGGCGCCCCCGACGCCGTCGAACGCCGCCGGCACCGCCTGCACGAGCGGCTGGTACTTGAGGTCGGGGCGGTCGATGGAGCCGACGTCCCAGAGGCTGCTCAGCCCGAGCGGCGACTTGACCGGGTAGAGGTCGGTGGGCTCGAGCTCGAGGTTGTCGACGAGGATGTCACGGATGTGCTGCGGCATGGTCTCGTCGATCGTGCAGCGGATCACCGAGCCGAAGCGCCGGCGGCGGACGAAGCGCTCGATGGTCTCGAGCAGGTCGTCCGCCTCGAGCTCCTGGATCGCGAGCTCGGCGTCGCGGGTCACGCGGAAGGGGTGGATCTCGACGATCTCCATGCCCGGGAAGAGCGCGCCGATGTGCGCCGTGATCAGGTCCTCGAGCCAGACGAACCAGCGGTCCTGGCCGCCGCGTCCGCGGCGGCCAGGCGCGGGCACGGGCACCAGTCTCGGCAGCGAGCCCGGCACCTTGACGCGCGCGAAGTGCTCCTCGCCGGCCGGGTCGCGCACCAGCACGGCGAGGTTGTGGCTCATGTTGGAGATGTGCGGGAAGGGACGGCCGGGGTCGAAGGCGAGCGGTGTGAGGACCGGGTAGACGCGCTCCTCGAAGTAGGCGGCGAGGGAGGCGCGCTGCTTCTCGTCGAGCTCGCCGTGGGCGACGACGTGGATACCCGCCGCCTCGAGCTCCGGCAGGAGGCCGATGAAGCACTCGCGCGCCTGCTTCATGAGGTCCCAGGCCTGCTCGCGCACGAGCGGCAGCAGGTCCTGCGGGGTGTGGCCGTCGGCGGTGACCTCGGTCACGCCGGCCTCGACCTGCTGTCGCAGGCCGGCGATGCGGACCATGAAGAACTCGCCCAGGATCGAGCCCACGATGCCGACGAACTTGACCCGCTCCAGCAAGGGGTTCACGGGGTCGCGGGCCTCGTCCAGCACACGGTGGAAGAAGGCGAGCATGCTGAGCTCGCGATTGATGAAGAGCGCCGGGTCGCGCAGCTCGTCGTCGGGCCCGGCCGCGGCGACGGCGTCGGGGACGAACTCCTCGATCGACGCCTTCGTCGCGCGCTTGGTCGCCTCACGGGCACGCCACTCTCCGGCGCGCGAACGCTTCCTCGCCTCTGCCACGGCGTTCCCTCCTCGATGGTCGGGGCGCGCACGGTGCGCGCCGTGCGCGCTGCGGGGACGGGCAGTATACACCCCGAGTGTGAGCGCGGGCGGGACAACAGCACGAAGGGCGGCGCGCGGCCGGGTCGCAAGACCCGGCCGCGC
>JAZBOM010000134.1:0-2242 GCA_036351205.1 Thermoleophilia bacterium
TCATCATCACCAGCGTCTGGTTGAAGTCCACCGTGCGGCCCTTGCCGGCGATCAGGCGGCCGTCGTCGAGGATCTGCAACAGCATGTTGAAGACGTCGGGGTGCGCCTTCTCGATCTCGTCGAGGAGCACGACCGAGTACGGCCGGCGGCGCACCGCCTCGGTGAGCTGACCGCCCTCTTCGTAGCCCACGTACCCGGGCGGGGCGCCGACGAGACGCGAGACGCTGTGGCGCTCCATGTACTCGCTCATGTCGAGGCGCACCATCGCGCTCTCGTCGTCGAAGAGGAACTCGGCGAGCGCCCGCGCCAGCTCGGTCTTGCCCACGCCGGTCGGGCCGAGGAAGATGAACGAGCCGATCGGCCGCTGCGGGTCCTTGAGTCCCGCGCGGGCACGGCGCACCGCCTCGGAGACGGCGACCACGGCGCGATCCTGCCCGACGACGCGCCGGTGCAGGTGCTCCTCCATGGCGAGCAGCTTGTCGACCTCGGCCTGCTGCATGCGCTGCACGGGGATCCCCGTCCAGCCGCTGACGATCTCGGCGATCTCCTCGGCGCCCACGCTGGCCTCGGCGATGCCCTTGTCGGCGAGCCAGGCGTCCTTGGCCTGCACGAACGTCTTCTGGATGCGATCGGCCTGGTCGCGGAGCTGGGCGGCGCGCTCGTAGTCCTGCGCCTGCACGGCGGCCGCCCCCTCGCGCGCGAGGTCGTTGAGCTTGAGCTCCATCTCGCGCAGGTCGGGCGGCAGCATCGTCGTCTCGATGCGCATCTTGCTCGCCGCCTCGTCGAGCAGGTCGATCGCCTTGTCGGGCAGGAAGCGGTCGCCGATGTAGCGGTCGGAGAGCGTCGCCGCCGCGACCAGCGCCTCGTCGCCGATCTTGACCTTGTGGTGGGCCTCGTACTTGTCGCGCAGGCCCTCGAGGATCGCGATCGTGTCCTCGACCGAGGGCTCGCCGACGAGGATCGGCTGGAAGCGACGCTCCAGGGCGGCGTCCTTCTCGATGTGCTGGCGATACTCGTCGAGCGTCGTCGCCCCGACCGCCTGCAGCTCGCCGCGGGCGAGCATGGGCTTCATCATGTTCGACGCGTCGACCGCGCCCTCGGCGGCGCCAGCGCCGACCACGGTGTGGAGCTCGTCGATGAAGAGCACCACGTCGCGCGAGCGCAGGATCTCGTCGAGCACGCCCTTGAGGCGCTCCTCGAACTCGCCACGGTACTTGGCCCCGGCGATCATGCCGCCGAGGTCGAGGGCGAGCACACGCTTGCCGCGCAGCGACTCGGGCACGTCGGCGGCGACGATCTTCTGGGCGAGCCCCTCGACGATCGCCGTCTTGCCGACGCCGGGCTCGCCGATGAGCACGGGGTTGTTCTTGGTGCGCCGGCTCAGGACCTGGACGACGCGCTTGATCTCGGCGTCACGCCCGATCACGGGGTCGAGCTTGTCGTCGCGTGCCAGGGCGGTGAGGTCGCGCGTGTACTGCGCCAGCGCACTCTGGCCCTGAGCCTGCTCGTCGTAGTCGACCCCGGAGGAGCGCACCTGGTTGAGCGCGCGCAGCAGGCCGTCCTCGGTGACGCCGACCTCGTGCAGGACGGCCGCGCCGGCGCCCTCGCCCTCGAGCAGCACGCCGAGCAGCAGGTGCTCGGTGCCGACGAAAGCGTCGCCGAGCTCCTGGGCCTTCTGCGCGGCGATGTCGAGGGCGGCCTTGGCGCGCGGCGTCAGATAGAGCTGCTCCGCCGGGGCGCCGTGAGCGCCCGAGGTCTCGGCGAACTGGCCGGCGCGCGCCATCGCCGCGCCCTTGTCGATGCTCATCAGCCCGAAGAGCTGGTCGACCACACCGCCGGGCAGGCTGAGCACGCCGAGCAGCAGGTGCTCGGTGCCCAGCTGGCTGCCCCCGCTGCGGCGCACGATGCCCTGCGCCGTCTCCAGCGCCTCGCGGGCTCGCTCTGAGAACTTGTTGACGTCCATCACACTCTCTCGATCGTCTTCACGTGTCTTCGCCCGGGCGCTGCCGCCTCAGGCGCCGGGGCGCTGCCGCCTCGCGCACCTCCGCCGCGGACCGGCACTGCGTCGCGCCGCCCTTCGCCGCTCGTCGTCCCGCGCCTCGCGCTCACCAGCGCCGGCGGCGGCGCCCGAGCGGCACGACGGCCGCCGGCCGCACCGGGACGAGCCCGACCGGCGGCGCGCTCTCGCGACGGCGCAGGTCGCGCTCCATCTCGGCCGCCGCCCGCGCGAGGTTGTCGCGCA
>JAZBOM010000135.1:0-12524 GCA_036351205.1 Thermoleophilia bacterium
GAGAAGGGCTTCGCCGGGCGCCGCCTGTTCACCGGCGTCAGCTTCGCCCTGGACGCGCGCGACCACGCCGTGCTCGTGGGCCGCAACGGCAGCGGCAAGACGACGCTCCTGCGCATCATCGCCGGCACCGACGAGCCCGACACCGGCCTCGTCGCGCGGGCCCGCGGGCGGCGGCTCTGGCTGCACGAGCAGACACCGGAGCTCGAGCGCGACCGGCCGGTCATCGAGTACCTCGTCGAGGCCTTCGGCGAGACCGTCGAGCTCGAGTCGGCGCTGCGCGCCGCCGAGGAGCGCCTCGCCGGCCTCGGCGAGCACCACGCCGAGCTGCGCGACGCGATGCGCGACTACCAGCAGCTGCAGCGGCGCTTCGAGGCGGCCGGCGGCTACGACTATCGCAGCCGGTTGAGCGGCGTGCTCGAGGGCCTCGGCCTGCCCGAGGACATGCTCGAGCGCCGGCTGCTCTCGCTCTCCGGCGGCGAGCTCACCCGCGTCACGCTGGCGCGGGCGCTGCTCGCCGACGCCGACCTCCTGCTGCTCGACGAGCCGACCAACCACCTCGACATCGACTCCGTCGAGTGGCTCGAGCGGTTCCTCGCCGAGTCGCCGCGCGCCTTCCTCCTCGTGACCCACGACCGGCGCCTGCTCGAGCGCGTCGGCCGCCGCGTGCTGTCGCTCGAGCACGAGCAGGTCGACGCCATGGCCACCGACTTCGCCACCTACATGCACGAGTACGAGGCGCGCATGGACCTGCTGCGGCGGCGCTACGACGAGGACCTCGAGAAGATCGCCCAGCTGCAGCGCTACTACGAGCGCTTCCACGCCAAGAAGAACAAGGCCAAGCAGGCGAAGGCGAAGCTCACCCAGATGGAGCGCATCCGCAGGGAGCTGAAGGCGCCGCCCAAGAAGCAGGCCCGCTTCAGGCTCGGCCTGCCCCAGCCGCGCCCTTCGGCGCGGCTCGTGCTCGAGGTCAAGGCGCCGGCCCTCCGCGTCGGCTCCGCCGACGAGCCCGGCGGCCCGGTCACCCTGGTGCGCGACATCGACGTCGTCGTCGAGCGCGGCGAGCGCCTCGCCCTCGTCGGCGCCAACGGCTCCGGCAAGACCACGCTGGTCGAGACCATCGCCGGCCTGCGCAGCCTGCCCGACGGCGCCGCCCACCTGGGCCACAACGTCCGCCCCGCCTACTTCTCGCAGCAGGGCCGCGAGCTCGACGAGGCGGCCACCGTGCTCGAGACGGTGCTGCCGCTCACCGGCCACGACGAGCAGCGCGCGCGCAGCCTCCTCGGCCGCTTCATGTTCACTGCCGACGAGGTCGACAAGCTCGTCGCTGCGCTCTCCGGCGGCGAGCGCAGCCGCCTGCGCCTGCTGCGCCTGCTCGTCGGCGACGCCAACTTCCTCCTCCTCGACGAGCCCACCAACCACCTCGACATGGAGTCCGTCGACGCCCTCGCCGCGGCGCTCGTCGAGTACACGGGGACGCTCCTGCTGGTCACCCACGACCGCCACCTCATCGACAGAGTCGGCACCCGGGTGCTCGAGATCCACGACGGTGCCCTCGTGCCGCACCTCTCGCCTGGGCGCTACTGGGAGACGCGGGCGGCGCGGCTCGGGGGCGATGACGCCCACGCCGACGACGAGAAGGCCGCCGGCCGCCAGCGCAGCCCGGAGGAGGCGCGGCGCCACCGCGCCGCCCTGCGCGCCGCCGAGGCGGCCGTGCTGCGCGCCGAGCGCCGCCTGGGCGAGATCGACGCCGAGCTGGCCGAGCCGGAGACGTACGCCGACCGCGGGCTGCTCGACCGCCTGCTCGACGAGCGTGCCGCGGTCGAGTCCACGCTCGAGCACGAGTACGAGGAGTGGTCGCGGCTCGTCGACGAGGCCGAGCGGTAGCCGTCGTGCCCGCGCGAACGCGGCGGCCGGGCAGCGGCGCCGATGACGCGGCCGGCACGCCCCGGGCGGACGCCGTGGCGAGCGCGGTGGGCGGCGCCGGGGCGCAGCGTCGAGGCGGAGCGGCGGCCGCCGGCTCCGCGACCGGGTCACCCGCCGCCCCTCGGCTCCGCCCGGCTGCCGTCGCCGCCCTGCACCATCGCGTATTCGCCTGGTACGCCGACAACTCCCGCGACCTCCCCTGGCGGCACACGACCGACCCGTACGCGATCCTCGTCAGTGAGGTGATGCTGCAGCAGACGCAGGTGAGCCGCGTCGTGCCTCGCTTCGAACGTTGGATGGCCCGCTTCCCCACGCTCGAGGCGCTCGCCGCGGCGGCACTCGGCGACGTGCTGGCCGAGTGGTCCGGACTCGGCTACAACAATCGCGCCGAGCGGCTGCGCCGGGCGGCGCAGGCCGCCGTCGCGGCGACGCGCCCTCGCGCCTCCCTGCCGGTCACGCTTCCCGAGTTGCGCCGTCTGCCGGGTGTCGGCCCCTACACCGCCCGTGCCGTGCTGATCTTTGCCCACAACGCCGACCTCGCCGCGGTCGACGCCAACGTGCGCCGCGTCCTCACGCACGAGCTCGGCCTGCCGCACGACCTCTCCCCAGCCGCCTTGCAGGCGGTGGCCGACCGCGTGCTGCCGCGCGGCCGCTCGCGCGACTGGCACAACGCCGTGATGGACTACGGCGCCGCCGTCCTGACCGGGCGCGCGACGGGCATCCGCGCCGTCAGCCGGCAGGCGCCGTTCGAAGGCTCGCGCCGCTGGTACCGCTCGCGCGCCCTGAGGCTCCTCTTGGACGACGGCGCCCTCGACGTGCCCACGCTCGCCGCCGCGCTGCAGCTCTCCCCCGAGGCGGCCGCCGAGATCGTCACCCTGCTCGAGAAGGACGGCCTCGTGCGCCGGCACGGTGGGGACATCACGCTCGCCTGAGCGTCGCCCCCGCGCACGCGGCGCACCGATCTCCTCGACGCCCTCGTCACGCGCACGCCGCCGGCGGTAGTCATGCCGTGAACGCGGGTACGCTCGGCGCAGACGGACGGGAGGGAGCGATGCGCTACGAGGTCGAGGTCGTGCGCGTGCCCGAGCAGACGCTGGCCGTGCTCGGCGGGCGGGGCACCATGGGCGAGATCGGTACCCGGATGCGCCGCCTGCGAGCGATCGTCGCCGACGCAGGCCTCGCGGCCGACAGCCCGCTGATCGGGCGGTTCTACGAAGAGACGCGGGACGGCGAGACCCTCGACTTCGACGTCTGTCTCGCCGTCGCGCCGGCCGCCGACGGCTCGATCCCCGACCGCATCGGTGAGGCCCGCGGTGAGCTGGTGCCCGCCCACCACACCCTGGCGACGAGGCACGTCGGGCCACGTGACCAGATGGACGACGCCGTCGCCGCCCTCCACGAGGCCCTGGGCGCCATCGGGTATCGCGCCGCCGGACCGCTCTGGGAGGTCTACGTGGCCGGCGCCGCCGAAGGTCTCGAGCCGGCGGACTTCGTCACCGACCTGAGGCTGCCGTACGCGCGCTGAGCGGCGCCGGCGCCGGGCGAGCGGCGCCCACTGAGCGGCGGCGTCCAGTGGGCGGCGGCGCCGACTGAGCGGCGGAGCCGACTGGAGCGGGGACGCCGCCCGGGAGTCGCGCGCCGGGCAGTAAGCCCCCGGGCCCGAGCGGGCCTCAGCGCGGGTCGCGGACGAGCGCCGTGAAGAGCGGCGCGCCCGAGGCCTCCTCCGCCAGGATCACGAGGAAGGGCCGGTCGGCGCGCACCGCGAACGTCTCCACCGGCGCGCTCGTGACGCCGACGACCGCGCCGGTCGCCGCCGCCGCCTCGACGCCCTCCTCGTCCAGGTCGAGGTTCGCCTTGTGCAGGATCGCCTCGACGTACACCCGCCCGCCGCCTTCGGCGATGCCCGTGAAGTCGGCCTCGGCGGGCGAGAAGGCGCGGACGATGCCGAGCGCCTCGAGGTGCTCTTTCAAGCGCTCGGACTCGTACTCGAGACTCAGGCGCGGCACGGCGAGGCTGCCCTCCACGGGCTGCGCCGTGTCGACGAGGGCACGGTAGCCGCCGTCGCCGAGCGCCTCCGCCGCCTCCGCCGGGGTGTGGGCGCCCTTCGGCACCACGATCCACACCGTCACCGGCCCGTCGGTGCTCAAGGCGACGGCGTCGTAGACGTCCGTGGAGCCGTAGCCGGCCTCCAGGTACGCTTGCATCATCGGCACGTCTGCCGCTTCGCCGCCCTCGAGGGTGAAGGGCTCCGGCTGCGTGAGCGCAGGGTCGAAGTGCTCCCACTTCACCTTGAGGTAGACAGTGTTGACCAGGGTGAGGATGGTGGCGTCGGAGAAGTCACCGGGGCTGACGAGCTCGGTGATGCGGCCGGCCGTGCGCTGCTCGATCCAGTCGTTGATCTGCGTCGCCGCCTCGGCGGGGTCGCCGGGGAGCTCACGCATGTCGGCGGCGAAGTAGTCGCGGTTCGCGTCGATGAAGGCGGGCACGAAGGGGACGCCGTCGCGCAGCCAGAGGGAGTTCGCGATGCTCACCTTGGAGCCCTCGCCGGCCTGGGCAGAAGTGATCAGATCGGCCCAGGCCTGCCCGAGGGCGGTGCCCGTCAGGCCCTCGAGCGCGAGCGCCTGCTCGATCTCGGCAGCCGTCTCACCGTCGGCGCCCGTGAGGAGCATGGAGAGGACGGCGTGGATCGAGGCCGGCGAGATGACGACGTTCTCGCTCGTCGCCGCGGCCTCCCTGGTCAGCAGCGCGAAGCCGAAGGCGGCCAGCGGGTCGCTGAGCGCCCCGGCTTCGGACACCAGGGGATCGGCCCGGCCCTGCTCGGGGAGTGCCGGGGCGGCCGATGAGTCTTCACCGACCGTGAACACGAGGGCGAGCCCCGCCGCCAGCACGACGCCCGCCAGCAGGATCGACACCACTCTGCGTCGCATCTCAGTCCTCCCGGTCCGTGGACGCACCGTGTCACTCACCGCGCCCGCTCGCGCGCGCATCAAAGCCGGCGATCGGGCGCGCAGACACCGGTGGAGACGCGCGCCGGCCGCCGGAGGTTCGGCCCCGCCGGCCGCTGACGGTTCGGCCCGCGCCGGCCGCTGAAGGTCCGGCCCGCGCCGGCCCGGTCGATGCGACCGGCGGCGCGTCAGGTACGGAACATCGTCAGCAGCATCGTCAGGGCGCTCTCGGCCTGAACGGCGTGACGCAGCTCGGCCGGCATGTAGTACCAACTGCCGGGTCCGGCCTCGTGGGCGACGCCGTCCAGCACGACGCGCCCGCTCCCTTCGAGGACGTGGATCACGGCGGGGACGCTCGCCGTGTGCTCCGAGAGCTCCTGCCCCGCGGCGAAGGTGAACAGCACGATCTTGTGGTGTTCGTTCTCGACGATCGGCTTGCTGACGATGCCGCCCTCGGCGACCTCGCGCAGCGCCGACAGATCGGCGACGACGGGCTGGTCTGGCATGCGGACTCCTCTCCGTGCGGATCTGCCAGGCCCATCAGGCCCCGGCTCACGGCGGACGATACCCGCGCCGTCGCGACCCCGACCTTGACGGATGTCACGGCGCTGACGTTTGACGCCGTTCACTGGCAGGTATATAGTTCGTGCCGCAAGTTACAAGCTCTGATATTTCTACTGAGTCGAAGGAGGGTCGCCATGACGAACCGTGTGCTGCTCCTGATCAACCGCGTGCTGGACGGCGCCGGCGAAGCCGTGCGCACACCCTCCGGCGTGAACCCCCACGTGCTCAGTCGCTACGCGCCTCGAGGCCCGCACGGCGAGCTCGACTTCTACGGCAACGAGGTTTCGCAGCGGATCACGCAGCGATGAAGTCTGGGGAGCGGCCCGGCCGCTCCCGCTGAAGCCCCCAGAACCGCGAGCGGCGTCCCCCCCGCCGCAGACGGTCACAAGGCCTCCCGTGCCCCGGTACCGGCCCCTGGACGCCGGGGAACCACCAACACGGGAGGCCTTCCCCCTTTAAGACTTCCGCAGAGCCCGGAGCCTCCGGCGTGCGGAGCGTTCGCACCCCGATTTCAGTCCTGCGGCCGTCCTCCGCAGCCGCGGAGGCGGTCTCCCCGCGGCGCGCCCAGGCCCCGAAGACCTCAGTCCTGCGGCCGTCCTCCGGAGCCGCGAGAGCGGTCATTCCGCCGCGCCGGCGAAGCGGTCATTCCACCGCGCCGCCGTGGCGTTCGGCCCGCCGCCCGACGCGACTGTTTGACGGCCGCAGGCCGAGGGCATATGATTTGTGCCGCACGACACAATACAGGCTATTTATCGCGAAAGGGTAGTGCCATGACGGTCCGAGTCCTCCCCACTCTCAAGCGCCTCGTCGAGGGTAAGGCCGACGCGGTGGTGAACGCGTCAGGTTCTGCGCGCACGCGTCTGCGTGCCAAGGACTTCATGTACCAGGACCTGACCGGGAGCGCCCGCCGCTACAGTCTCTGAGCTCTCTCAGCATCACGTACGCCGATCGGCCGGCGCGGAGGTCTACCCTCCGCGCCGGCCGTTTCTCGTGAGTCCCGCCCTCGTACCGGCCCCGCTGGGTCGGAGGCTGAACGGCCGACCGCCGGGCGGGCGGCAGCGTGCACTCCGCGGCTATTCGCCGTCGAAGTACGCCGGGTAGCGGCGCACGGTCTTCTTGCGGCGCTGGTAGGTGCGCGC
Organism: Thermoleophilia bacterium; assembly: GCA_036351205.1. GTDB lineage: Bacteria > Actinomycetota > Thermoleophilia > UBA2241 > UBA2241 > UBA2241. Next base: position 6,572 of record JAZBOM010000135.1, read on the forward strand.
CAGCTCGAGGAAGATGCCGACGTCGCGCTCGAGGTCGCTCTGCGTGCCGTCGAAGTAGAAGACGCGGATCGGCATGCCGTCGAGGGCGCGCTGCACCGAGGGGTAGACCGCCTCGGTGACGATGCCGTTCATGCAGGTGAAGGGGCTGATGTCGATGATGCCGTCGGCGCCCTTCTCGTGCATGTAGATCGACTTGCCCGTGCTCAGCACCATCTCGCCCAAGGCACCGGTGTAGGGCAGGTAGGGCTTGCTGAGCTCGAGCACCTCGCGCACGCTGTGCGGCTCCTCGTAGCCGATGAACTCGCCCTCCCAGGTGCCGTAGAGCGCCTGTTCGTCGCCGTGCATCACCTTGGTGCGGATGTAGCGCCCCAGGTTCTCGCCCGTGTACCTGCGGCCCTGGTCGAGCAGGCGGCGCCGGTGCTCGTCGTCGACGTACCAGACCCACTCGCCGATGTCGGCCAGCCAGCACTCGCCGCCCTGCTCCTCGACCAGCCTGACGAGGTCGAAGTTGGAGAACGTGTTGTGGCGGCAGAAGATCTCGCCGACCACGCCGATGAGCGGCCGGGTGCGGTCGTAGCGCACCGGCACCCGGCCGAAGCGCTCCCGCGAGCGGGTGAGGGCGTCGCGCGTGCGCGCGAGGCGCTCCTTGTCGGACACCCCGACGGCGCTGATCGCCCGGCCGACGTCCTCGAGGCTCTCCTGGTAGGCGGTGTCGGTCGCGCCCTTCTCGAGCTCGTAGGGCCGCGTCTTGAGCAGCGCCTTCATGAGGATGTCCTGGCAGATCACCGCGCGCCAGGCGGTGCGGATCAGCGACTGCGAGTGCTCGCCGATCGACGCGTAGCCGTCGTTGGAGGTGATCGTCATGATCGGGACGTCGTCGTAGCCCAGCTCGTCGAGCTTGGTGCGGATCAAGGTGAGGTACTGCCCGAACCGGCAAGGACCGTTGGCCGTCGGCATGAGGAAGGCGACGTTGTCACGCCCCTCGTCTTCGATGATGCGCAGGAAGTCGCCCATGGTGATCTTCTGCGGGTAGCACTCGTCGCCCGAGGTCAGCTTGCCGCCCAGCTCGAGCGTACGCGCGTCGGAGTCCGTGGTCGGCGTCGCGTCGACGCCGATGGAGCGGATGGCGGCCGCCAGCAGGTACGACCCTCCGTACGGCATCTGCGGCAGGTACAGCGTGCGGCCCTGAAGGCCGAACGCCTCGATCAGCTTCTGGAGCTTCGGGTCGGTGCTGGTCGCCTCAGACACGGCCGAGCGGCACCTCCTCGGCGGCCGGAGCGCAGGCCGGCTCGTCGGCCTGCGACCACCAGCGCAGGAACCCCTTGCTGTCGAGGTAGGCCTCGCACCGTGTCATCGCCCCGGCGTCGTTCTGGTGCTCGTCGAACTGCAGGGTGAGGAACGGCTTGCCCGACGCCTCGCGCACGTAGTGCTTGATGTACGAGTCGGGGCCGCACTTGAAGTTGGTCAGGTAGATGAGGTGCAGGTGCTCGCGGTCGTGCACGAAGCGTGCCGCCTGGAGGATCTTGCGCCCGTAGTTCCAGTACATGTTGGGGACGAGGTCGCTGACGTCGAGGCCCGCGAGCGGCAGGAAGTCGAGCGGGATCAGATTGACCCCGTAGAACTTGCGCAGCTTGCGCGGGATGTCCATGTTGACGCCCTTGTCGTACATGTTGTACGGCCGGCCGATGAGGACGACGCCGAGCTCGCCGGCCGCCTCAAGCGTCGCGAGCGCCTCGGCCCCGGCGGCGGCGAGGCGGGCGCGGAAGGCGTCGTGGGCCGCGGTGGCGGCGTCGAGCGCCGCGGCCAGCCGCGCCTTGTCGACGCCCAGCGGCCCGGTCAGCTCGGCGAGGTCGCGCAGGAGGCCCTCGCGCCCGTCGCGGAAGCGCACGCGAGGGCTCAGGATCTTCTCGATGTGGTCCTCGATGCGCGGCGCCCGGCGGATGACGAAGGGCAGCGTCTGGCCCCACGGGCAGGCGTGCGAGTTGAACTCGGGGAACTCGGTCTCCTCGTTGACCACGTTGGGCACGAAGACCCAGTCGACGCCCTCGCGCAGGAGCCACTCGACGTGCCCGTGGGCGACGCGGATCGGGAAGCAGGGCTCGGCGACGGTGAGGTCGACGCCCGCCTCGCGGATCGCCTTGTCGCTCTCGGGTGAGAGCAGCGGGCGCAGCCCGAGGTGGGCGAAGAACGTGGCCCAGAAGGGGAGCCGCTCGTAGGTGTACATGGCGCGCGGCAGGCCGACGGTCGGGGCCGCCGCGCCGGCGCGCTCGACGGCGGCCCGGTACGGCTCGAGCAGCGCGTCTTCGCGCAGCGCCACGAGGTCGGCGATGACCGGCTCCTTGTCGACCTTGGCCGGCTTGCGGTAGCGGTCGGAGCACTTGTCGCCCCAGTACGTCTTCGTGCCCTCCACGGTGAACTGGCGCACGTCGCACTCGTTGGAGCAGCCCTTGCAGACGAAGTCGACGACCGTGTAGTCGACCTCGTCGAGGTCCCAGCCGCGGAAGGTCGTCGGCTCGCCGGTGCGCTGGGCGCGCTCCCTGGCGAGCAGCGCCATGCCGAGCGCGCCCATGACCCCGTTGTAGGGCGGCACGACGATCTCCTTGCCGAGGATCTGCGAGAAGGCCGCGGCGACGGCGTCGTTGTAGGCCGTGCCGCCCTGGAAGAAGATGCCGTCGCCGACCGTGCGCTCGCGCACGAGGCGATTGAGGTAGTTGTAGGCGATCGAGAAGGCGAGACCGGCGACGAGGTCCTCCTTGCGCGCGCCGCGCTGCTGGAAGGCCATGACGTCGCGCTCCATGAACACCGTGCAGCGCTCGCCAAGCCGGATCGGCGCCGCCGAGGAGAGCGCCAGCTCGGCGAACTCGTCGATGATGCGGATGCCGAGCTTCTCGGCCTGCTCCTCGAGGAACGAGCCCGTGCCCGCGGCGCAGGCCTCGTTCATGGCGAAGTCGACGACGATGCCGTCCTGCAGGGAGATGAACTTCGAGTCCTGGCCGCCGATCTCGAAGATCGTGTCGACCGTGCGGCCGATCTGCCGGGCGATGAAGTCGGCGCCCGTCTTGTGGGCGGTGATCTCGTCGGTGACGATGTCGGCGCCGGTGAGCTCGCCGATCAGCTCGCGCCCGGAGCCGGTCGTGCCGACCCCGCGCAGGCGGATGCGGTCGCCGAGCTCGGCGCGTATCTCGGCGAGGCCCTTGTTGACGACCTCGACGGGGCGCGCGTCGGTCTTGGTGTAGATCTCCTTGAGCACGCGGCCCTGCTCGTCGGCGACGACGAGGTTGGTCGACACGGAACCGACGTCGATGCCCATGTACACGTCGACGGGGAGCGTCTCGGGCCACTCGTAGGGCGTCGCCATGTCGCGCAGCAGACGCACGCGCTCCATCGAGAGGGGCTCGGCGACGGGGAACGCGGCGGCCGGCAGGCGCTCCTCGTCGAGGGCGACGGCACCGCGCTCGCGGGCCTCGGCGTGCTCGGCCTCGAGCAGCGCGGCCCCGACGGCGCCCATGGAGAAGTGGTACTCGGGCACGAGCAGGCCGCCGCCGTCGAAGCCGAAGGCCTCGCGCAGGGCGCGCACGGCGCCCTTGTTGGCGGCGACGCCGCCGATGAAGGCCACGGGGGGCTCGACCACCTTGCCCTTGGCGATCGCCCCCTTGAAGTTGCGTATCACGGCGTCGCAGAGGCCGCGCAACACCTCGGGCGGCTCGTAGCCCTTCTGCTGGGCGTGGATCATGTCGCTCTTGGCGAAGACGCTGCAGCGCCCGGCGATGCTGGCCGCCTTGCCGGCGCCGAGCACGATGTCGCCGACGTCCTCGATCTCGTACAGGAGGCGGCTCGCCTGCTGGTCCATGAACGACCCCGTGCCGGCGGCGCAGTCGCCGTTGCTCTGGTAGTCGGCGATGCCGACCGAGCCGCCGTCGCAGGCCGCCTCGAGGCGGATGAACTTGGAGGTCTCGCCACCCATCTCGAAGACGGTGACGACGTCGGGGTGCAGGGCGGCGACCCCACGGGTGATGGCCTTGAACTCGTTCTCGAAGTCGGCCTCGAGCGCCTCGCCCACGAGACGACCGCCGGAGCCCGTGACGCGCACGCCGGCGATGGCTCCGTCGGGCAGCGCGGGGCGCAGGTCGGCGAGGAGGCGCTGGACGGCCTCGCTCGGGCTCCCCTTGATGCGGCGATAGGCGACGACGAGCAGCGGCCGGCCGTCGACCAGCGTGAGCCCGTCGGCCGGCGCCTGGAAGAGCGCGGCGCGCTCGCGCAGCAGCTGCTCGTACAGCTCGATGTCGTCGGCGCGGCCGACGAGAGCGGCCTTCAGACTGATGCAGCCGATATCGATACCGAGCCAGGTCATGGGGGTGACATCGAGCCTCCGCGAGGGGTCACTGCCGCCGGCTAGACTACCCGCCTTCCGCCGCCTCTCGCAACCGCGAACACGGACGGTGGCGGTCCTGCTTCTCGGCCGGCCTTCAGAGCGTGCGGCGACCTGCGACAGAAGGCGGCAGGCGGGGACGACGACCACGGCGGGCCGGGACGAGAAGGACGGCGCGCGGAGACGAGGGCGGCGGGCGGAGACGAGGGCGGCGGCGGTCGCTACGGGAGGGCGGCGGGAGGTCGGGGCCCGCGCGCCCTCGTCCGAGAGGGCGGCGGCGCTTCGGCCCGCCGCGGGACGCATCGTGCACCTCGTCGGCAGCGTGACGTCATCCCCCCTTCCCCATCGTCGACCTTCGCGGCCGGGCGGCGCGCCCGTAGCATCGGCGGCGCGCCGGCCGGCGTCATCGGCACTCACACGACAGGGGGTCACCCGTGGACCAAGCCACCCCGCTCACCAACAGCGAGCGCCGCGACGACGTCGCCTACCTCGCCGAGTCGTTCGCCGCGGCCGCCCGCCGGCCCACGCCCGTGCTCGACGACGAGGCGTGCGCCCGTTACGCCGAGGCCGACGCCGAAGAGCAGGCGCGTCTCTTCTTCACGCTCCTCTGCTACGGCGCCCTGGCCGCGCAGCCGGCGCCCGAAGCCGTGGTCGACGCCGACTGGCGACGGTTCGTCGACGCCGACGTCGTCGGCCGCGTCTTCACCGGCGAGTTCGACCTGCGCGACTACGCCATCGACCCGCCGGTCTCGCGCAGCGACAGCAAGGGCAAGATCATCGACTTCGTCCGCCTGGCCGAGACGCGCGACACGTGGTCGCGCCTGCTCCCTCAGCCGGCCGAGCCCGAGGTCGTCGTCGACGTGCTCTACGCCGCCTCGGGCGGCGCGCTCAAGTCGCGCGCCTTCTGGGTGGTGCGCGAGATGCGCCGTCTCGGTCTCTGGCACGACGAGGCGCTCGACCGCTTCGCCTTCGTCCCCGACGGGCGCGTACGCAAGCGCTCCGCGCGCATGGGGCTGATCGACCTCCCCGAGAAGGCCGACACCTTCGCCGACATGAAGGCCGTCTCCCGCGCCCTCCACGCCGTGATGCGCCTCAACGGCGACGGAGCCGCGGGGTACGACCTGCCGGTGAGCTGGGCGGCCCAGCGGTGCGAGCTCTGCGACGCCGCCCGCATGGCCTCGTGCCCCGTGCCGCACTGCCGCTGGCGGCGCAGCCACACGGCGGCGTGACGGTCGGCCGGGTCGGTCGAGCAGGTCGCATCGGTCGAGCAGGTCGCATCGGTCGAGCCGCCGAGACGCCCGGCCGAAGGCCCATCACGGCGCACGGCTGAGGGCACCCTGCGGTCCCGCACGAGCGAGGCCGGCGCGAGTGAGAGGCGCGCCAGCGAGACCGGTGCGAGCGAGCGGTGAGCAAGCGAGGCCGGCGCGAGCCATGGCCGCGCGAGCGAGGCCGGCGCGGGCGAGAGGCGCACGAGCAAGGCCGGCGCGGGCGTCATCGCCCGCGCCGGCCTTGCTCGTGCGGCCAGCGCTCGCGCCGGCCTCGTTTGCTCACCTCTCGCTCGCGCCGGCCTCGTTGGCGCGCCTC
>JAZBOM010000136.1:0-2476 GCA_036351205.1 Thermoleophilia bacterium
CGGCGTGTGGCGATCGGTCAACGTCTTCTGGCTCTTCGCCATCGCCGCGGGGGTCGTCGTGGCTGCGGGGCTTCTCGGCGCCTCGCTCGCCCGGGCGCAGGGCTGGCGCGAGAAGGGCAAGCTCGAGAAGGAGCTGCTCGAGGTCTACCGCCGACTGCGCGCCGTCGAGGCTCAGCTCGAGCAGGTCGGAGGGACTGCCGCTGTCGCTGTGGCGGCGGCCGAGGCGCAGACGGTAGCGGCCGAGGCGCAGACGGTAGCGGCCGCGAGCCCGGCTGCCGCCGAGCCCGCTGAGGCGGTCACCCAGGCCGCCCAGAGCGGCGAGGGCGCGACCGCGATCACCGCACCCGTGGAGGCGCCGACGCCGGTCGCCCAGCCGGCCGAGGCGACGACCGCGGTCACTGAATCGATAGAAGACCCGACCACTGTCTGCGAGGCGGCCGAGGCCGTGACCGAGGAGCGACCGGCGGGCGAAGGCCCTGACGAGGCACCGACGGCGGTGTCCGAGGCGGCCGAGGCCGTGACCGAGGAGCGTCCCGTGGGAGAAGGCCCGGACCAGGCTGGCGGGTAGCCGGCCGGTCGGGTCGCTGCAGGCGGCCGGGCACCGGCTCCCGCGCCGGCCACTGAGCCCCTCGCGCGTCCGTCTGCGCGTCGCGCTACACTGGAGTCCGTGACGGGCTCCCTCAACGCTGCCACCTGGCGCATCGCCCCTGTGGATCTCGCGGCCGTGCACGCGGTCGCCGAGGGGCTCGGCGTCAGTGCGACGCTGGCCGAGATCCTCGTACGCCGCGGGTTCGCCGATCTCGAGGCGGCACGCGCCTTCCTGCACCCCGATCACCTGCTGCACAGCCCGTACCTCATCGACGGCATGGCCGCGGCGCGGCGGCGCATCGACCGCGCCCTTCAGCGGGGCGAGGCGATCGCCGTGCACGGCGACTACGACGCCGACGGCATCACCGCCACCTTCCTCCTGGTCGAGGTCCTGCGCGACCTCGGCGGCGACGTGCGCTGGCACCTGCCCAACCGTTTCAGCGAGGGCTACGGCGTCGCGCTCGAGACCGTCGAGGAGATGGCGGCCGCCGGCGTGCGGCTGCTGGTCACCGTCGACTGCGGCATCACCGCCCGGGCCGAGGTGGCGCGGGCGCGCGAGCTCGGCCTCGACGTGGTCGTCACCGACCACCACGAGCCCGAGGGCCCGCCGCCCGACGCCATCGTGGTCACGCCCAGACTCGGCGGCTATCCGTTCCGCGACCTGGCGGGCGTCGGGGTGGCGCTCAAGCTCGCTCACGCGCTGCTGCAGGAGGAGGGCGAGCCCCGGGTCGAGCTGCCGCTCGCCCTGCGCCCCTTCACCGACGTGGTCGCTCTCGGCACCATCGCCGACCTCGTGCCGCTGCGCGACGAGAACCGCTCGCTCGTCGCCATGGGCCTGGGGCGCCTGCGCAGCGCGCCGCGCCCCGGGCTCGCCGCCCTGATGGAGGTCGCCGGCGTCGCGCCGGCGGCGCTCACCGCGGGCAGTGTCGGGTTCCGCCTGGCCCCGCGGCTCAACGCCGCCGTCCGTCTCGAAGACGCGGCGCAGGCGCTCGAGCTCCTGGGGAGTGCCGACCGCGCGACGGCGCTGCCGATCGCCGTGCGCCTCGACGAGCTCAACCGCGAGCGCCAGGCGATCGAGCAGGCGATGGTCGCCGCGGCGACCGAGATGGTCCCCGACCCGCCGCCGCCGGCGCTGGTCCTCTCGTCGCCCGACTGGCACGAGGGCGTCGTCGGCATCGTCGCGTCGCGCATCGCCGAGCGCTTCAACCGCCCGGCGATCCTGCTCAGCGAGGGCGACGAGACCGCCAAGGGCTCCGGCCGCAGCATCGCCGGCTTCGACCTGCTGGCGGCGGTCGAGGCCGCCGCCGGGCAGCTGCTCGCCTTCGGCGGCCACCGGGCCGCCTGCGGCGTGCGCCTGCCGGTGGCGGCGATCCCCGCCTTCCGCGCCGAGTTCACCGCCGCGGTCGCCCGCACCCTGACCGACGACGATCTCGTGCGCGTGCGCCGCGTCGACGCCGTCGTCTGCGGCGACGAGCTCACCCTCGAGCTGGCCGACGAGATCGAGCAGCTCGCCCCCTACGGTCTCGGCAACCCGCGCCCGGCGCTGCTCCTGCACGGGGCGCGCGTCGAGGCGCCGCGGCTCACCCGCGACCGCCGGCACCTGCGCTGCCGGGTCGCCTGTGACGGGGCCTGCGCCTCGGCCGTGCACTTCGAGTTCCCCGGTGCGGTCGGCACCGTCGAGGAGGGCCGCTACGACGTGCCGCTGATGCTGGGCAAAGACGCCTACAACGGGCGCGTGAGCGCCCAGGTCGAGGTCAAGGCGCTGCACCTTCTCGACGACGGCAGGGGCGACCTGTGTGCCACGCCGTGCGACCTCGGCTGCCGCGATCGTCTCGCCGGTGCGGCATTGTGGCGCGAGCTCCTCGACGGGCCCTCCGCGCGCGACATC
>JAZBOM010000137.1:0-3359 GCA_036351205.1 Thermoleophilia bacterium
ATCATCGACATCAAGCACGGCGGCATCGAGAAGTACGGCATCGAGTGCGTGTACCTCGGCACCTCGGTGTCGGTCGACAAGCTGCTCGACGCGGCCATAGAGCACGCCGCCGACGCGGTCCTGCTCAGCACGATCATCACCCACGGCGATATCCACCGGCAGAACATGGAGAAGATCGCCGACCTCGCGGTGGAGAAGGGCGTGCGCGACAGGCTGCTGCTGATCAGCGGCGGTACGCAGGTCACCGACGAGCTGGCCCGCAGCTGGGGCATGGACGCCGGCTTCGGCCGCGGGACCAAGGGCCACCACGTGGCCAGCTTCATGGTCGAGACGTTGCAGGAGCGTGCCGCGGCCCAGGCGCCGGACGGCGGCGCGTGAGCGCGGCGACCGTGCGGGAGCGGACCGCGTGAGCGCCGTGACGGCCCCGGGGGCCGGCGCGTGAGCGGTACGACGGGAGCGAAGGGGGCGCGCGGCGGCGAGGCCGCCGCGCGCCCCGTCGACGCGCTCGTCGCCGAGATCGGCTCGACGACCACTGTGGTCAGCGCCTTCGACGGCCTCTCCGCCGAGAAGCTCACCGCCGGGGCGACGCCCCGTCTCGTCGGGCAGGGCGTCGCCGCCACCTCGGTGCTCGACGGCGACGTGACCGTCGGCGTCAACGCGGCCCGGGCCCGTATCGAAGCGTCCACCGGGCCGCTCGAGCCGCGCGAGTTCCTCGCCACGAGCTCGGCCGCCGGCGGCCTGCGTATGACCGTCCACGGCCTGACGGCCAGGATGACGGCGATGGCGGCAAGGGAGGCGGCGCTGGGCGCCGGCGGCGTCGTCGAGTACCAGACCGCCGGCAAGCTGCGCCGCCACGACCTCGAGAGGATCGCCGCCGCCCGCCCCAACGTCGTCATGCTCGCCGGCGGGGTGGAGGGCGGCGACGTGGAGACCGTCCTCCACAACGCCGAGATGCTCGTGCAGGTCGACTTCGCCGCCGCGCCCGGTCGCGAGACCGGCGCTGCAGATGCCGCCGGGGCCGGTATCGGCAGCGGGGCCCATGCCGGCGGCGACACCGACCACGCGGCGCCGATCCAGGACCGCGTGCTCGCCGCCGGCAAGAAGCCGATGGTCATCTACGGCGGCAACTCGGCGGTCTGCGACGAGGCCTGCCAGATCCTCCACGCGGCCGGCTTCGACGTGCGTGTCACCCCCAACGTGTACCCGGGGATCGACGAGCTCGACGTGGTCCCCGCGCGGGCCGTGATCCACGACGCCTTCGAGGACCACATCATCCACGCCCCCGGCATGGAGCGCATCGGCGCCCTCGTGACCGGCCGGATCCTGCCCACCCCGGGAGCCGTGCTGGTCGCCGCCGAGACGCTCGCCGAGGCGCTCGGCGACCTCGTCGTCATCGACGTCGGCGGCGCCACGACCGACGTCCACTCGGTGACCGACGGGAGCGTCGAGTATGCCGCCATCCAGGTCGAGCCGCAGCCGCACAGCAAGCGCACCGTCGAGGGCGACCTGGGGACGTACGTGAGCGCCCCGCACGTCGTCGAGATGCTCGCCCAGGGCCAGCGCCCGACCAGGCTGCCGCCGGCGATCCCGACGACCGCGGAGGAGATCCACGCCGCACTGACGCTGGCGCACTACGCCGCCGTGACCGGCGTGCAGCGGCACGCCGGTCAGCTGGTGCACCTCTACACCCCCACCGGTCGCCAGACGGTGGCCCGCGGGCGCGACCTCACGGCGTGCCGCTGGGTGATCGGCACCGGCGGCGCCTTCACGCGCCTGCCCGGCGGTGAGGCCCTGCTGCTCGATGTGCGTGCGAAGAACGGCGGCGATCGCCTGCTGCCGCCGAAGGACGCGCGCTGCGTGGTCGACGGCGACTACATCTTCGCCTGTGGCGGCGTCCTCCTCGCGCACTTCCCGGCCGAGGCCGTCGTCGCGCTGCTGCGTGCCAGCCTGAACGCCTGACGCGCTCCGCCCGCCCCGCCGGCCGCCTGCCGTTGACCCCTGCGGTGAAGGGCGTACGATAGCCGGTGAAGCGAGCCGGCGGAGGGGCCTGCCGGCGGCCTGGGGGGGTCGCCGTGCACGTGTCGACCGGTCCGGCACGATCACGAGACATGGGGGGGACCGTCATGACAACCCACGCACGCGGGTCGCTCTGCGCCCGGCTTTGCCTCACGGCGCTGACGGTGGTGGCGCTGCTCGCCGTCTTCGCCGCGCCGGCCCTCGCGGACGACGGGGCCGAGTGGACGTTCGGCCTCTACATCGCCGCCGACAACAACCTCGAGTCCGCCTGGGACGACATCAACGTCCCCGCGCTCCTGGGCATCCCGGCGAGCGAGCACGTGCACATCGTCGCCCTGGTCGACCGGCTCAGCACGGACACCACGCAGCTGGTCGAGTTCGAGGGCGACGAGGCGACGGTCGTCGACACCTACGCGGAGATGAACTTCGGCGACCCGGAGAATCTGGAGTGGTTCGTCGAGGAGCTGGCGGCTCGGTACCCCTCCGAGCACCTCGCCGTCGACCTCTGGGACCACGGCGGCGCCTGGCGCGGCATCTGCTACGACGACTCGTCGGATCACGACCGCATCACCATGCCCGAGCTGCGCGCCGCAATCGTCGCCGCCGGCGTGCCGATCGACATCCTCGCCTTCGATGCCTGCAACATGGCCGACATGGCGGTCGCCTACGAGGTCGCTCTCAGCGAGCTGGTCGACATCATGGTCGCCTCCGAGGAGATGATCCCGTTCGCCGGCTTCGCCTACGACCTGATGCTGGCGCCGGTGGCCCTCGAGCCCGGCCGCACGCCCGAGCAGGTCGCGACCGACATGGTCGACGGCTGGGGCGCCTACTACGACGGTGTCGGCGGCTACACGATGGTCTGCCTGTCGGCGATCGACGTGCGCGAGGTGCGCGCGGCGATCCCGGCTCTGCAGACGTGGGTGCAGCGCATGACGGCGGGCGTGCCGCTCTTCAAGCACGACTACAAGATGGCGCTGGTCAAGACGTGGACGGCGCTGAACAGCTGGCAGTACGACTTCATCAGCCTGTGCGACCGCCTGGCGCTCAGCCCCGACCTCAAGAAGGCCGACGGCATGAAGCTGAAGACGGCGACCGTCGCCGTCGCCGAGGCCATGAAGGGCGCGGTCATCGCCAATCACACGACGCGCTGGACGGCCGGCGCCACCGGCATCGCCGTCTGGTGGGCCAACGCCGCCGACTGGGCGTCGTACGAGGCGCTGTTCGGCGCCAACACGGCCTTCGCCGCTCCGGCGCCGGCCGGTGCGGGCTGGTACGACCTGCTGCAGACCTACTACGCGAACTGAGTGAGGGGCGGCGGGGCGGCGGCCGTACGGCCGCCGCCC
>JAZBOM010000138.1:0-2551 GCA_036351205.1 Thermoleophilia bacterium
AAGTACGGACCCTACGAGGGCCCGAGCAGCGCCGAGCTCATCCGCGAGGACAGGGACTCGCGTTGACACGACGGCTCGGGCCGTGGGTGGTCGACGCGAGCGCGATCGTTCCCGTCGTCGCCAACGACTCGAGCAGCGTTCGCGCTGAACGATGGTTCGAGGGAGCTCAGACAGCCTTGGAGGACTCCCTCACCGTCGACCTCTTCGACGCCGAGTGCGCGAACGCTCTCTGGAAGCGTGTGCGGTGGGCTCCATGGCCGATCGAGGAGGCCGAGGCCGCACTGGATCGGGTCCTGGCGCTCCCGTTCCGCAGAGTCACGCTCGGCGTCGTCGTGGGGGACGCTCTTCGTCTCGCCGTCACATCTCGGCTCAGCGTGTACGATGCCTGCTACGTGGCGCTCGCGGTGGCCAGTGGTCTGCCGCTGGTGACGGCGGATCGCCGCTTGGCTTAGGCGGCGCGCAAGGCCGGCTGCGATGCGCAGTGCCTCACCGAGGAGCCGGCCGGCCCCTGACGACTCGTGCCGCTCCGGCGCTGTCGGCGCGGCACGTGGCGGTGCACGACCGCGCCGAGGCCGATCCAGATGAGCGGAGAGGGGCGGAACACAGCGGCGCGGCAGAGAGGTGCAGAGAAGAGCAGTGAAGGGGGCTGGAGCCCGGTCGCGGACTCGAACCGCGGACCCCCTCCTTACCATGGAGGTGCTCTGCCGACTGAGCTAACCGGGCCTGGTGGGGGAGCTAGGATTCGAACCTAGGTAGGCTGCGCCAACGGATTTACAGTCCGCCCCCTTTAGCCACTCGGGCACTCCCCCGGGAGCCTTGGAATGGTAGTCGAAAGGGGGGTGGCTTTCAACCGACGCCGAGGCAGCCGGCGAGCGTGATCGGTGGGTGGCCGACGGGGCCGCGACAGGGTGGCCGAAGGGGTCGTGAACGCTTGCCGTGAGCACGGTCGGTGCGGGAGGGGGGACCGGCCGGGACTGGGGGGCAGTCCCGGCCGGCAAGGGTCATCACGCTGGGGGACATGACGACCAGGGGACATCTCGTCCTGGCGTCTCGGCTCGCCCACAGGGAGAGTCTGGCAGAGCCTTGTGACGCAGTTCTCATTATACGTGTATTTGCGCTCGCGGCGACGGCTGGAAGGCTGAATTTGACTCCCTACACTAGGACGTAATGGCCAATCAGGGTCTAGGCGAAGGGATGACGACGGGCCCAGACGCCCACGACATCACACGGCTTTGGGCGCCTGTCAAGGGGTGCGGAAGGTGCGTTGAGGGCGGTCTGGAGGATGTGGTACCCTACTGCCCGCGTCGGCGGCGTAGCTCAGCTGGTCAGAGCAGCGGAATCATAATCCGCGTGTCGGAGGTTCGAGTCCTCCCGCCGCTACCAGCCCCTCTCGGCTCCCCACGGCGCAGTCACGCGCACCCATGTTCTCTCGCTTCGGCACGCCCACAGCCACGTGACCGACACCTCGGTGGGGTGGCGGGTCCCATAGCTGCCTGCAGCCCGAACGCGTGCGCCGGCGCTCATCGCCACCTCGCTCCTGCGTACGGTACGATGAGCCCGCCATGGGCTTCACGCCGTCCAGCCGCCGAGGGCCGCGCCTGACGCGCCCGCACGAGATCCTCGATCCACGTCGCTCGCGTGCCGATGGTGGGGCGGCCGGAGCGCCCGCCGCTGCGGGCGGCGCGCCTGTGGCCGCCGGTCTCGTCTTCGCCCTCCTTGCTGCCGTCATCCTCTGGCTCGACTGGGCGTACACCCGCACGGGCGGGGAGGCCGCTGCGCTCGCTGCCGTGATCGCCGCGATCGGCGCCGCTCTCGCGCTCTTCGGCTGGCGGGCGACGCGGGCTCGGGGCGCGAGCGGGCGCGGCCCGCTGGCGGTGGTCGCCGTTGCCCTCGTCCCCCTCGCGCTCGCCATCGCCGGGCTCGTCTCCGCGTGAGGCGCCGGGGTCCGGTCCCGCCGGGAGAGGGCAGGAGGCTCAGGTCGCCCAGGTGGCAGGAGGCTCGGTTCGCCCCTCTGTCGGCGTCATTCGGCGAGCGGGTACTCCAGGGCCTTCGTTCCGGTCGTCTGGCGGGGCCTGTGGGTCATGCGGGGCATCAGCAAAGGGGACATGGTAGCGTCCCGCGATGGACGTCGGGCGCGCTCCTGCGCTCCGGCCAGACCGGTAACGAATGGGGAGGCACGATGACGCGCACGTTGTCCACGAGGCGCCTGGCGGCGCTGGCTCTCTCGATCGCCGCGGCCGCGGCCCTGCTCGTGCTCGCCGGTTGCGGCGATGACGGCGCCGAGGGGGGGAGCGACGGAGGGGGCGGCGACACCGATTCCGCCGCCCTCGACGGCACCGACTGGAGTCTCGTGCGCTGGCGCGAGACCGGGCTCGACCCGGCCGACTTCACGATCACGGCGAGCTTCGCCGACGGCAGCATCAGCGGCACGAGTGCGGTGAACACCTACAGCGGGTCGTACACGACCGGCGGCGTGAACGACTTCTCGGTGGGGCAGATCGCCAGCACGATGATGGCCGGGCCCGAGCCCGACATGGAGGCCGAGGCGGCG
>JAZBOM010000139.1:0-2719 GCA_036351205.1 Thermoleophilia bacterium
GACCGCGCAGGGCCAGTCGAGGCCGCTCGTGACGACCTCGAGGTCTCCGGTGCCCACGTCGATGCGCACGATCCGGCCCAGGAAGGGCTGCGGCGCGTAGAGCCATCCGTCCGGGCCGAAGTCGAAGCCGTTGAGCTGCTCCGGGAAACCGGGCACGCCGGAGCCGCTCCAGACGAGCACGGGCGGCGAGGCGAGGTCGGGATCGAGCTCGTAGAGACCGTCGCCGAAGAACGCCTGACCGACGAACAGGCGCCCGTCGTCGGTGAAGGTGATGGGGTTGACCCACGGCGCGACCCACTGAGAGGTCATCGCGCCGTCCGGCGCCATGCGCCAGACGTATCCTTCCATGATGTCGGTCCAGTACAGCGAACCGTCGGGGCCGAGGGCGACGTCGTCGCCCCCGTTGGTCCCGTCGTCGACACCGTAGCGGTCGAGGATCCGCCCGGTCCGCGTATCCAGGACGACGATCTCGCGGCCGAGCACCGAGGCGATGTAGGCGCGTCCGGCGGCGTCGATGGTGATGCCGTTCGCGCCGTGGATGCTCGCCCCGCGGGCGAGCACCCTGGTGATGTAGTGCACGTCGCCGCTCACCGCCGCCGCCGGGCTCAGCGCCATGACGGCCAGCAGGGTGACGACGACCAGGACAAGCACAGAGCAACGCTTCATGGGGTCCCTCCCATGAGTGCGTGACAGAACGTGGTCTCGCTCAGAACGTGGTCTCGCTCATATGTCGCGAGCGGGTGTGCCCATCCCACCACCACCCACGGGGGACCGCGGCGAACGATGAGAACACGACGACCGTCGCCAGCGGCGTCCGACCACACCGCGCAGTGCCGGCCCCTGCGGCGTCCCGTCAGGATGCGTCAGTGGTCGCTACCCCGCACCGGTCGCCCGAAACCGTTGTGTCCGACGCGGTCGGCGCTGCAGGGCGGTCGGCGCTGCAGGGCGGTCGGCGCTCCGCGCCGCCAGCTTGAGATCCGGCCCGGGACTGTCAGCCGGTGCCCGCGCTCGGGCAGAGGCCGGCGAGCACGCACTCGCCGCAGCGCGGGCGGCGCGCGTGGCAGACCCGGCGCCCGTGACGCACCAGGTCGACGTGCGCGGCGTAGATCTGCGCCGGCTCCGGCCCCGCGAGCGCCGTGAGCAGCGGGTGCGCCTGCTCGGCCGTGACGCCGGCGTCGATAAGATCGAGGCGCCGCGCCAGGCGGTGCACGTGCGTGTCGACCGGCATGACCGGCCGCCCGAGGGAGAACAGAAGGACGCAGGCGGCCGTCTTCGGGCCCACCCCGGGGAGCGCCTCGAGCCAGGCCGCAGCGGACGCGTCGTCGAGGCCGTCGAGCGCGCCGAGGTCGGGCTCGGCGGCCTCGCCGGGCGCGGTCAGCGCGGTGAGGATCGCCTTGATGCGCGGCGCCTTGGTGGCGGCGAGGCCGCCGAGGCTGATGGCCGCCTCGACCTCGCCGACCGGGGCGTCGCGGACGGCGCTCCACGTCGGGAAGCGCCGTCGCAGCGCGGCGAAGGTACGGTCGGTGTTGACGTCGGCGGTGTTCTGCGAGAGGACCGTGTACACGAGCTCGTCCACAGGCGGCAGGCGCGGCGTCAGCAGCGGACGCCCGTAGGCGTCGTCGAGCAGCTCCACCACCCGCGTGAGCTGTCGCCGCCGCCGGCTGCGGCTGCGCGACGAACGACCGGTCCCTGTCGCGTCCATGGCGCGGATGATACGCGAGCCCGGGACACAGCGCCGTCACCGGGCGGTCGAGCACCGTCACCCGGGGGTCGCGTGCCGTCACCCGGGCCGAGCGCCGTCACGCGGGGGTCGGGCACCGCCCCCGGGGGTCGACCGCCGTCGGAGGGGACAGAGGTTTGCCGCGGGTACCATGATGGTAGTGACACCGGGACCACGACGGACACCCGCTCAGGAGGGACTCCATGAACGACACCGACCGCGGCGGCGCCGGCTCGGCGGAGCAGCTCGCCGGTCGCGTCTGGTACGCGTACCTGATCGCCGGCCTCATCTCGATCGTCTTCGGCATCATCGTCCTGACCAACGTCTTCGCCGGGCTCGCCGCCCTCGTCTGGCTGACCGGCTTCTACCTGCTGTACGCGGGGATCATCGACCTGACCAGCGCCTCGGTCATCCACCCGCGCTGGCTCTCCGCGCTCATGGGGATCGTCGCCATCGCCGGCGGCATCGCCGCCCTCGCCTGGCCCGGCGCCACCCTGCGCGTGCTCGCCTGGGTGCTCGGCGTGTCGTTCATCGTCTGGGGCATGACGCGCCTGCTGCTGGCCCTGCGCTTCCGCGGCGAGGGGTGGCTGTGGCAGCTCGTGGCCGGCGTCGCCATCGCCGTCGTCGGGGCGATCGCGCTGGTGTACCCGGGGCTCACGGTCTTCGCCCTGGCCGTCATGCTCGGCATCAACGCGCTGATCTGGGGGGTCTTCGCGATCTTCGAGGCGTTCGCCCTGCGGCGCATGAGCCATGGGGAGAGCAGCGGGAGCGGGGGGCTGCGGCCGGCGGTCTGAGGCCCCGGCGGCGGTCTGCGGCCGGCGGTGTGAGGCCCGGGCAGCGGTCCGTCACGACCGAAGCGCCGCAGAGGCCTGTCTCGAGACGACGGCGGCGGGGCGGGCTCCCTCACGGGAGCCCGCCCCGCCGCCGTCATGGGACAGGCCTCTGCGGTGCTTCGGTCGTGACGGACCGCTGCCCGGGCCTCACGCCGCCGGCCGCAGA
>JAZBOM010000140.1:0-3480 GCA_036351205.1 Thermoleophilia bacterium
ACGCCGAGGCCGTCCGCCGCCTCAAGGCCCTCACCGCTCGACCCTGACGCCCTCGGCACGGCCGGTCTCGAGGAGCGCCTCGAGGCGCTCCGGCCGGCCGCCGTCGAGCAGCCAGACGTCGAACCCACCGCCGGAGGCGCGTCCAGCCTCGACGACCCTCGCGAAGGCCTCGTCCACGATCCCGGCTTCGCCGAGTCGCTCGAGCGGCCGCTCGCCGGCGGCCGCCGTGGCCGCCGCCAGGGCGCCCAGCGCGGCCCCGTGCTTCAGCAGCACGAGCAGCGGCGCTCGCGCGACTGTGGCGACCCACGCGGCGATCGCGTCCGAGGTCACCGCCCACGAGTGTGGCAGCGCATCGGCCTCGCGCAGCAGATCGTGCGGCAGCAAGACGGTGACGGCGCCCGCGGCCGCGGGGCCGGCGACGGCGTCGAACGAACGGATCGGCCGGGCTGCGGGGATCAGCTCGCCGAGCAGGAGCCCGTACTGATCCATCGCGAGGATCGCCATCCAGTGGGCGGCGTCGGCCCCGAGGCCGAAGCGGGCGTCGCAGTCGCGCACGGCGTCGGCGAAGGCGCCGCCGCCGGGCACGACGAGCAGACGGTGCCTCCGCCCCAGCTCGCCGAGGCGGAGGCACAGTCCGCGCAAACCCTCATCGTGTCCGAGCCGCCCGCCGACCTTCACGACGGCATCGACCACGTGACTCCCTTCGTGAGGCGGGCGGCGATCAGCTCCGTCGCGGCAGCGGCGGGCAGCGCGACCCCCGCCCGCCCCCAGAGCGTGGCCCCGTCGATCACCGTGAGGCGCAGGCGCTGGGCCGCCGTCGCGGCGAGGAAGGCGCCGGTGCCGGCGGTGACGACGGGCAGCCCGTACCCGTACTCCAGCCGCGACAGGACCTGCACGAGACCGTCCGTCACGAGCCGCAGCTGCCGCTCGGCGAGGTAGCAGGCGATCTTCAGCAGCTCCTCTTCGTCGAGCTGCTCGCGGTCGGCACAGACCAGCCGCGCGAGGCGCTCGAGGGCCGCCTCGCGGGTCTTGGCTCGTCCGTCCGGGGTGGGGCAGGTGTAGGCGCTCTCCGGCAGCCTGGTCAGGGCGAGGTAGACGTCGGCCATGACGGTGAAGCTCTCTCCGGCGACGCGGCACCACCTGCCCCTGAGCGGCACCATCTCGGCGAGGGTGTTGGGATTGGTGCGCACGACGCCGGTGTAGACCAGCTCTCCGGAGGCGAGGCGCGCCGTGTCGGTGCGCCCTTCGCACACGAGCCGCCCGTCGCGCACCGCGATGATGTCGGTCGTCGTGCTGCCCACGTCGACGAGCAGGCAGTCCCGCACGAAGCGGCCGGCGTACAGGGCGGCGGCGACCCAGTTCGTGGCGGCGAAGTCGAGCGGTCGCTCGAGGGCTTCGTCGACGGGGACCAGGTCGCCGCGCACGCTGAGCGCCTGCGGGCCGGTCCGCGGGAAGGCGCGGCGGACGGACTCGATGACGTGGGTGACGCCGTCGCGCTTCGTGCGGAAGACGTCGGAGAGCTCGGCCGTCATGGTCACGGCCATCGGGTCGCCGTCGCGGACCCCGAGCTGGTCGGCGACCGCGCGCAGCATCTCCGGCAGATCGTCGGGCGCGCGCCAGACCTCGAAGGGGCGGACGGTGATCCGCCGCTCCCTCAGGGCGGCCCCGCGCACGACGGCGCGGGCCCCCTTGATGTGGACCCCGCCGATGTCCCAGCCGGCGACGGCGACGTCGTCAGGCATGTGCAGGCACCGCCTCTCCCCCCGCGTCGCGGTGCAGGGCCTGCCCGCCGCCGTGCCCGCGCGCCGCCCTGGACCGCACCGTCGTGGGCAGCGTATCGCAGATGCAGGCCTTCCAGTGAGCTTCTGCCAGATTGAAGTCCAGCGCGCGGCGCAGACCGACGTACGACGTGGTCAGTCGCGGGTTGATCTCCATGAGGAAGCAGCCCTCGGGCGCCAGGACGAGGTCGACGCCGACGTAGCCACGCAGACCGGGCACGAGGCCGACGGCACGCGCCGCGAGGTCGAAGGCCTCGTCGCGGCGCGCGTGATCGATGCCCGCCTCCCCGCCCTCGTAGGCACAGGGGATGCCGAGGCGAAGCTCCTGGGAGTTCAGGCTCAGGGGGAGGACACGCTCACCGGCGACGAGCAGCGAGACGCTGGCCGCCTCGCCGGCGACCCAACGCTGCACGAGGATCGTCTCGGCGCCGGCGAGGGCCGGCAGCGTGAGGGCCGGCCGCAGCTCGGCCTCGGCGCCGACCACGGCGACGCCGTCGCAGCCCGCGCCGTCGAGCGGCTTGAAGACGACCGGCAGACCGAGGCGCCGCGCCGCGGCTGCGGCGTCGCGCGGCGCCACGCACACGGTCTCGGGCGCCGGCAGGCCGGCACCCAGGAAGCGCCGGCTGCACTCCCATTTGTCCGCGGCCACCGCGATCGCCGCCGGGGTGCTCCCGAGCAGAGAGAGGCCCGCCCCGTGCAGCCAGGTGCAGGTCCGTTCGAGGGCCCCGCCGGTCTCGGGGGCGATCACGAGCGCCGCCTCGCACCCCGCCGCAGCCTCGAGGAGCGCGGCGCGATACCCGGGGCGGCCACCGGCAGCGGGGTCGCCCGGTGCGTCGGCAACGCGGTCGGCGACGGCGCGCTCGCCGCCGTCGAGCCACACCACGCGGTCCGCCGGCAGCGCCGCACCTCCGACGCGCCGGTCTCTCGTCGTGACGACCGTGAACCGGCCCCACTCGCGGAAGTCCTCGAGCACGGCCCGCAGCATCGCGTCGGCCTCGCCCGCGAACCGCGGCGGCTCGGCCGCCGGCCACCCGCCGCCGGTCACGTACTCGTGCACGAGCAGGGCCGGCCGCTCCCCGGCGGTCGACACTCCTCGCCCGGCGGCCCGGGCGCGTCCCTCGGGTGGCCGGCTCATCGCGGGACCGGCCCGTTCATCCCCAGACCGCGTGTCTCATCCACGGATCGCGTCTCTCATCCCGGGACCGCATCTCCCACCCCTGGACCACGTGTCTCATGCCTGGACCACGTGTCTCATGCCCTGACCCCGCCTGTCATCCCCGCGCCCTCACGCTCCCCCACTCGGGCCCGCTCCGGCTCCGGCGGCAGAGCCCTCACCGTCGCGTCCCGCAGGCCGGGAGAGTCTCTCTGCCTCCTTGGCTACGCTGTCCGCCATCCCTGCCTCGGTGAGGAAGACGAAGAGCGACGCGGTCACGAGATCCGCGGTGGTGCCCGGGTTCAGCGCGTGGCCGGGGTCGCGCACCTCGGCGTCGAAGGCGGCCAGCGCCCTGCGACCCGCAGGCCCCTCCGTACGGAGCACGGCACGCACCTCTCGCGCCCGCTCCGACACCCGGCGCGCCACGTCGAGCCCTCGCTTGCGTGCGATGAGCGTGTCCGGCACCTGGGCCAGGATGGTGAGGAAACAGTGGAGCACGGCCTCGGCAAGGACGCTGCCGGCGGGAGCGCCGGCCACCGGGCCGGCGGG
>JAZBOM010000141.1:0-9065 GCA_036351205.1 Thermoleophilia bacterium
CTCGCCTGAATATATCGACGGCCCGAGAGGGGTGTCAAACAGGTCTGCCGTCTGGCGCCCGGCGAGGCGGCCCTCGTCTCGCCCTTGAGCATGCCGTCGGCCGTCACTTGAGCAACGGCCGTCCGAGGGGGCGCTCAGGCACGGAGACGTCGACGTGCGTCGGACGCTGGCCGCGGGCGCGATATGCCGCCGTGACGGCGCGCAGGGCGATCACCTTGTCGCCGAGACGCGCGGCGTCGCCGAGTCGCACCACCGTGCCGTCCCGCAGGGTGACGGTCACGCGCAGCGCCCTGGTCACCTCGACACGCGCCATCCGGCGACGCAGGCTGCGCGGAACGTCGGCGAGCACGGCGACCGCGGTCTGCACTCTCGCGTCACCCACCGCCTTCCCGACCGTGAGCTTCTCGGCGACGGGCAGCCGCGGCAGGGCGCCCTCGACCTTGCCGGCGGGACCCTCGTCGAGGGTGCCCGCAGCAGCGTCGCTGCCGGCCGCGGAGGAATCGCCGCTCGCCGCGGCCGCGTCGCTTTCGGCCTCAGACGGATCTTCACCGGCGGCGGACTCGCCGGCCGACGAGGCGGCCTCGGCAGCAGCCGGGCCGGAGGAGGTGCTGGCGCCCTTCGCGGGCGCCACGCAGATCACGTGCCCTTCCGAACTGACCAGGAACCAGCGGCCCTCGGCCAGCACGGCGAGCGCCGGCCGGTGCTCGATGAGGCGCACACGCAGCGTGTCGGGGAAGTCGCGGTCGATCTCGACGTCGGCCAGGTAACACTGCCGCCGCAGGACGCGTCGCACGTCGTCTGCCGTGACGGCGAAGAGGTTCTCGCCGAGGAAGGCGCCCTCGAGAGCCCGGCGGGCCTCCTTCTTCGCCACCATGTGGGCGCCCGTGACGGCGACTCTCTCGGTGGTGAACGTGGACGTCGAGCGGCCCCAGGCGACGACGGCGCCGGGCACCGCGAGGACGGCGACCGTCAGCAGGATGCTCCAGAAGATGTGCAGACGGGGGCCGCGCGCCCCCCCGTGTCTCGCCATGCGTCTCTGCCCCGGGGTCGGGTGAAGGGTCGGCTCACCCGCGTATTCGCCGCCGCGGACGGCGTCCCTGCGGAGGCGGCGGGTCGGCCTCAGTCGCGACCGGCGGCAGCGGTCGCCGGCGACGGCGCGGCCCCGTCGTCGAGCAGCGCCACGAGCTCGGCGGCGACCGTGTGGATGTCGCCGGCGCCGATGGTGAGGACGAGGTCCCCGGGCCGCACCCGGTCGCGCAGGTAGCGCACCACGTCGGCGTTGCGGGGCAGGTAGCGGACGGGGCCTCCGGGTCGCGCGGCCAGATAGGCGTCGACGATCAGCTTGCCGGTGATGCCGGGCTCGGGCTCCTCGCGGACGCCGGTGATGTCGGTCACGACGGCCTCGTCGGCGAGCGTGAGGACGCGGCCGAACTCGCGCTGCAGGTGACGGGTCCGCGAGTAGAGGTGGGGCTGGAAGACGGCGATGACCTTGCGGTGGCCGCCGAGGTTGGCGGCGTTCAGGGTCGCCTCGATCTCGGTCGGGTGATGGGCGTAGTCGTCGTACACCAGGACTCCGCGCGGCCGCCCCACCTCGTCGAAGCGCCGCGCCGCGCCGCTGAACGTGGCGAGCGGCGCGGCGGCCTCGGCGACACCCAGGCCGCAGCGGTCGACGATGGCGAGGCAGACGAGGGCGTCGACGACGTTGTGCACGCCGCCCACCCGGAGGCGCACGACGCCGAGCTCCTCCTCCCCGCGGCGGACCGTGAACTCGCTGCTGAAGCTGTCGACGCGCTCGACGTGGGCCTGCCAGTCGCCGGCGTCGATGCCGACGGTCGACACGGGCGCCGTCGAGGCCGCGCGCAGCGACTCGGTGCCGGTGCCCTCGACCAGCACGAGGAGCCCGTCGGGGGGCAGCAGGCCGACGAAGGTGTGGAACACGTCGCGGATCTCGTCGAGGCAGCTGAAGTTGGCGTGGTGGTCCATCTCGAGGTTCATCACCGCGGCGATCTCGGGCCGCAGGTGGACGAGGCTGCCGTCGCTCTCGTCGGTCTCGGCGACGAGCCACTCGCCGTGCCCGAGGCCGGCGTTGGAGGCCATCTCGTTGAGCTCGCCGCCGATGACGTAGGTCGGGTCGAGGCCGGCGCCGTGGAGGACGTGGGACACCATGGACGAGGTCGTGGTCTTGCCGTGCGTGCCGGCCACGGAGATGCCGCGCCGCGTGGCCATGAGGCGGGCCAGCATCTCGGCGCGCTGCAGCACGGGCAGGCCGCGCTGGCGGGCGGCGCGCAGCTCGGGGTTGCCGCGCGGGATCGCCGACGAGACGACGACCACGGCGGCGTCGCCGAGGTTCTCGGCCCGGTGGCCGATGGCCACGGGGACGCCGCCCTCCGAGAGCCGCCGCGTGTAGCGCGACTGCTTGAGGTCGGAACCCGCGACCAGCACGCCCATCTGGTGGAGGACCAGGGCGATGGCGCTCATGCCGGCGCCGCCGATACCGATGAAGTGCACCGGCTGGGGGAAGCTCTCGCGCGTCCTGCTCACCGTCCTTTCGCCTCCATGAGCGCCTCGATGGTGTCGGCGACGCGTCGCGTCGCGTCCGGGCGGCCGAGCCGCCGGCTCGCGGCCGCCATCCGCGCCCGCCGCTCGTCGTCGCCGAGCACCTCGGCGACCAGACGGCCGAGGAGCTCGCCGCTGAGGGCGGCGTCGTCGACGACCAGCGCCGCCCCGCCGGCGGCCATCCACTCGGCGTTCAGCCGCTGGTGGTCGGCGGTCGCATGCGGATACGGCACGAGGATCGCCGGGCGCCCGAGCGCGGCGATCTCGGCCACGGACCCTCCGGAGCGGGCCACCACGAGGTCGGCGGCGGCCATCGCCTGGGCCAGGAGCGGAGTGTACGGCAGCAGCCGGTAGCGCTCAAACCGCGCCCCGCGGCGCTCGAGCTCGGCCCTCACCTCGTCGTGGTTCCGCGGCCCGCAGACGTGCACGAGCTGGAAGGGGAGCTCGCCGCTGAAGGCGTCGAGGCAGGCGCGGTTGAGCGACTGGGCACCCTGGCTGCCGCCGAAGACCACCACCACCGGCAGGTCGTCGCGCAGGTCGAAGGCGGCGAGGCCCTCGGCGCGCGTGGCCGCGACCTGCGCCGCGGCCAGGGGCCTGCCGGTGACGACGAACTTGGGCGGCTCGAGGCCGGGGATCGGGAAGCTCAGGCAGAGCCGGTCGACGAAGGGCCGCAAGAGGCGGTTGGTGACCCCGAGGCTGGCGTCGGCCTCGAGGGCCACGGCCGGGGTCCCGCGCGCGCCGGCCAGCGCGACGACCGGCCCGCTGGCGAAGCCGCCGCCACCGACGACGGCGTCGGGGCGCAGTTCGCGCAGGATGCCGAGGGCGCGCGGCGCGGCCGCGGCGAGCAGGCGCAGCGTCGTGAGGTTGGAGCGCGCCGTCAGCCGGCGCTCGAACCCGCGCATGTCCAGCGTGCGCACGGCCCAGCGGTCGGGCGGCAGCGCGGCCTGGGCCGGCGTCGTGACGAAGGCGATGCGGGCGCCGCGACTCTCGAGCTCAGCGCCGACGGCGAGAGCGGGCGTCAGATGGCCGCCCGTCCCCCCCGCGGCGAGGAGCACGGCGGCTCCGTGGAGCGCTGACGACAATGTAGCTCCTCCGATTGGTGGAGACGTTGACCAGGATGCCGATCCCGGCGAGCACGACGACGAGACTCGTGCCGCCGATCGAGACCAGCGGCAGCGGCACACCGGTGAGCGGCACCACGCTGAGCGCCGCCCCGATGTTGATGAACGCCTGGCCGATGATGAGCCCGGCGATGCCGACGGCGAGCAGCTTGCCGAAGAGCTCGCGACAGGAGAGGGCGATGCGGAACGCCGCCCAGGCGAGCAGCACGTAGAGGCCCAGCAGCACGAGGAGGCCGACGAGCCCGAGCTCCTCGCCGATGATGCCGGTGATCATGTCCGTCGTCTGCTCGGGCAGGTAGCCGAACTTCTGCACCGAGTTGCCCAGGCCGATGCCGAAGATCTTGCCGGACGCGATCGAGACCAGGGACTGGGTCGCCTGGAACCCGCTCGTCTGGGCGAAGCGCTGTGGATCGAGGAAGGCGGCGATCCGGTCCATACGATAAGGCTCGATGAGGATGAGGGCGCCGACCAGCAGCGGCGCCAGGGCGGCGAGGCCGAGGAGGTGACGCCAGCGCGCCCCGCCCGCGACGAGCACGGCCGCCGCGCCCACGCACAGGACGAGGGTCGTGCCGAGGTCCTTCTGCAGGAGCCCGACGAGCAGGCCGAAGGGGACGAGGCCGACGAGCACGAGGCGCCCGAACCCTTGCCGCGTGCGCAACGCCCCCGGGTCGCGCACGATCAGCGCCGCCAGGAGGGCGACGACGGCGAGCTTGGCGATCTCGCTCGGCTGGAGCTGCGTGAAGCCGAGGTCGATCCAGCGGCGCGCCCCGCGCGCCGTGACGCCGAACCCGGGGACGAAGACCGTCACCAGGAGCCCGGCGGCGACGATCGCGAACGGCACGGCGAACCGGCGCCAGACGACGTAGTCGATGCGCGAGAAGACGACGAGGGCCAGCACCCCGAGCCCCGCGAAGACCAGCTGGCGGCGGAAGAAGTAGAAGGTCGTCCCGTGCTCGAAGTAGGCCTGTGCGGCCGAAGCGCTGTAGGCCATCACCAGGCCGTAGAGCAGGAGCAGCGCCGTCGCGAGAAGGAGGAGACGGCGCTCGGGCGCGCCGCTGCCGAGCGGCGCCGCGCGACGCGCGGCGCCCGGACGGCGCGCCGCCGGCGAGCGGCCGGCGTCAGACGAGCGCTCGCGTGCCGGACGTCTCGCCGTCGCGGCGCCTGCCGCGGCGCCGGTCCGCGCGGTACCGGCCCGCGCCGCGCCGGTCCTGCCACCGGTCGCACGACCCGCCTTGGCCGCCGCGCCGCCGCGCGACGGCGCCGACCCGGGCCGCGTCGCGCCGCGCCCGTTGACCCACGGGGCCGGCTCGAGACGCTCCTTCCCCGCGGTGGTGCGACGCGTGCTCACGTTCTCGTTCTCCCGCCTCTCAGCTTCTCGACCAGCTCCATGAAGTGTTCGCCCCGGTGCTCGTAGCTCCTGTACTGATCGAAGCTGGCGCAGGCGGGACTCAGCAGGACGACGTCGCCGGGGCCGGTGTGCGCCGCAGCCCACGTCACAGCAGCGTCGAGGTCGGGCAGGGAGGTGTACGGCACGGCGGTGGCAGGAGCGCGCTCGGCGCGGCGCCGGAAGGCGTCCTCCAGGGCGTCGCGCGCCTCGCCGATCAGCAGGACCTCGCGGGCGCGGCCCTCGCAGGCCGCCGCGAGCTCGTCGAAGGACGAGCCCTTGCCGCGCCCGCCGAGCACGAGGACGAGAGGGCCGAAGTAGGCGGTCAAGGCCTTCAGGGTCGCGTCGACGTTGGTCGCCTTGGAGTCGTTCACGTAGGTCACGCCGTCGACGACCCCGGCCACCTGCAGACGGTGGGCCACGGGGGCGAAGGTCTGCAGCGTGGCCGCGATGGAGGAGGGTGATGCCCCCACGGCTGCGGCGGCCGCGGCGGCCGCCAGCGAGTTCTGCAGGTTGTGCTCGCCGCGCAGCGAGAGCTCGTCGGCGCGGCAGAGGGCGACTCGCTCGCCGTCGAGCGCGAGCCAGAGCCGGCCGTCGCTCACCCCGGCCGCCTGCCCGGCGGCGCCGTCGCCGGTCGAGAACCAGCGGCGGCGGCCCTTCCCCGGTATCGTCGCGGCCGCGGTGCCGGGGTCGTCGGCGTTGAGCAGGGCGAGGTCGGCCGGCTCCTGGTTCTCGAAGACGCGCAGCTTGGCCGCCGCATATCCCGCGTAGTCGCCGTGGCGGTCGAGGTGGTCTTCGGTCAGGTTGAGGAGCACGGCCACGTCGGGCCGGAAGCGGTCGACGTCCTCGAGCTGGAAGCTCGACAGCTCGGCGACGACGACCGCCGCGGGGTCGGCGGCGAGCGCGAGCTGCGCCAGGGCGAGGCCGATGTTGCCGCCGATGGCGGCCGGGATGCCCGCCTCCTCGAGGATCCGGCCGGTCAGGGCGGTGGTCGTCGTCTTGCCGTTCGTGCCGGTGATGCCGATCAGCCGGTTCGGTAGGAAGCGGCCGGCGAACTCCACCTCGCTCCAGAGCGGGACGCCGCGCGCGACGGCCGCCTCGACGAGGCGGCTCTGGCGCGGCACCCCCGGGCTCTTGACCACGAGGTCGGCGCCGGCCGGCAGCGACTCCTCCTCCCCGGTCCGCACCTCGGCCCCGGCCGCCTCGAGCTCGGCGCGGACCTCGGCCGCGATCTCGGCGCTCTCGTCGAGCGCGACCACGCGCACGCCGGGCAGGCGCTCGGTGGCGAGACGGACCGCGGGGCGGCCGCTGCGGCCGAGCCCGAGCACGACGAGGGTGCGGACGCCGTCGAGCTCCACGGTCAGAAGGTGGCGTAGTAGGCGACGAACCCGGCGCCGGCGAAGATCGCGGCGACGATCCAGAAGCGCACGATGATCTTGGTCTCCGACCACGCCTTGAGCTCGAAGTGGTGGTGCAGCGGGGCCATGAGGAAGACGCGCTTGCCGGTGAGCTTGAAGACCGCGACCTGGAGGGCGACCGAGCCGGCCTCGAGCACGAAGAGGCCGCCCATGATGACGAGCGCCAGCTCGGTGCGGGTGAGGATCGCCATGGCGGCGATGGCGCCGCCGAGGCCGAGCGACCCGGTGTCCCCCATGAACACGTCGGCCGGGAACGAGTTGTACCAGAGGAACCCGAGGCAGGCGCCGCCGACGCACCCGGAGACGACCATGAGGTCCTGCACCCCGGGGTCGTTCGTGTTGCGGGCGATGATGAAGGCGACGCCGGCGAGGGCGACGAGGACGATCGCCGAGGCGCCGGCCGCCAGCCCGTCCAGTCCGTCGGTCAGGTTCACGGCGTTGGAGAACCCGGCGAGCGTCAGGAACACGACGGCGTAGAACCCCCAGGTGCCGAGGTCGAGGCGCAGATCCGTGAACGGCACGTCGATGCGCGTGTCGAGGCCGCAGAAGTGCAGGACGACGAAGCCGATGAACAGCGAGAGCAGGAGCTGCAGCAGGAGCTTGTAACGGGCGGAGAGACCGAGCGAGCGGCGGCGGACGATCTTCATCCAGTCGTCGATGAAGCCGATCGAGGCGTTGGCGAGAGCGGCGAAGAGCACCGTGAACGAGGCGACCGAGAAGCGGCTGAAGACGATGTACGGGACGAGCACCGCGAACCAGATGAGGAGGCCGCCCATGGTCGGCGTCCCCGACTTGACCTGATGGCCTTCGGGACCCTCGACGCGGATGTTCTGGCCGTACTCGTTGAAACGCAGCCAGCGCACGAAGGCCGGCCCGATGGCCAGCACCAGGACCATGGCGGTGACGCTCGCCACCATCGCACGCAGCATCGCTCAGTCAACCCCTCGCGTCGTCTCCGGCGGGCCCGCCGGCCGGGTGCCGGGTGCCGGCCCGTCGCCGGCGGCGGCCGCCGCCGCGCCCTCGGACCGCGGCACGCCCGGCTCCTCGTCGGCGGCCGGCGCCGCGCCGGCCTCTCCCGCGTTCGCCGCCGGAGGGTGCGCTTCCTTCACCGCGGCGGCGACGCGCTCGAAGGCCAGGGCGCGCGAGGCCTTCACGAGCACGGCGCTGCCCGGCGCCAGCGCCCCGGGCAGCGCCCGGATCAGCTCCTCGACGGTCGGGAACCACGCCTCGTGGGGGGCGCCGCAGAGGTAGTGGCGGGCGAGCTCGCCGGCGGCCACGACCTGCACCCCGGCGCGGGCGGCGTACTCGCCCACGGCGCGGTGGTAGGCGGGAGCGTCAGGCCCCAGCTCGCGCATGTCGCCGAGCAGGGCGATGGCCGGGCGCCCGGCGGCGAGGGCGACGAGGTGGTCGAGCGCCGCCTCGGTCGCCGCCGGGTTGGCGTTGTAGCTGTCGTCGAGCAGCAGGCCGCCGCCGCGCAGGGCGACGATCTCGCCGCGCAACTCGGAGAACGTGACGGCCGCCGCCCCGGGACGGGCCTCGTCGAGGCGGTAGCCGAGCTCGAGGAAGGCGGCGAGCGCGGCCTGCGCGTCGCGCAGGTAGTGCTCGCCGCCGAAGTTGAAGTCGACGGTGCCGCGGCGGCCGAAGGAGTCGACGAGGACGTGCGTCCCCGTCCCCCGCGCCTCCGACTCGACCAGGTGCACGTCGCTCTGCGGCGTGCCGAAGGTGACCACACGCCCCTCGTGGCGGCGCAGGTGCCCCTCGAGCAGGGGCTCGTCGCCGGGCACGACGGCGGTGCCGGGACCGAGCCCCTCGAGGATCTCGGCCTTGGCGGCCGCCACGTCCTCGATCCCGCCCACCAGCTCGAGGTGGACCGGCGCCACGTTGGTGATGACGGCGACGTCGGGCTCGGCGATCGCCGCCAGCTCGCGGATCTGCCCCGGCCCGCGCATCGCCATCTCGACGACCGCGACCTCGGTGCTGCGCTCGACCTCCAGCAGGGTCAGCGGCAGGCCGACCTCGTTGTTGAGGTTGCCGTGCGTGGCGACCACGCGGGCCACCGGGCGCAGAAGCGCGGCGAGGATGTCCTTGGTCGAGGTCTTGCCGGCGCTCCCGGTGATGCCGACGACCTTGATCCCCGCGCCGCGGCGTACGGCGCGCGCCAGCGCCCCGAGAGCGGGGACGCCGTCGTCGACGGCGACACAGGGCCGGCCGTCGCCGAGCGCGACCGCCGTCTCGCGGCGCACGAGCACGGCGGCCGCCCCGGCGGCCAGCGCCCGGGCGGCGAACTCGTCGCCGTCGAAGCGCTCGCCGCGCAGGGCGACGAAGAGGTCGCCCGGCCGCAGACGGCGCGTGTCGGTGGAGACGCCGCGCACGGTGAGTGCGCCGTCGGCGCCGCGCAGCTCCCCGCCGACGGCGGCCGCGACCTCGCCGAGGGTGAGCGGCAGCATCAGGCGCCCTCGCGGCCTGCGCCCGCGGCCTCGCCGGTGCGGCTGAGGCGTCGCAGCGCCTCGGCGGCGACGAGGCGGTCGTCGAAGGGGAGTCTGTGGTCGGCGAAGGTCTGGCCCTGCTCGTGGCCCTTGCCGGCGA
>JAZBOM010000142.1:0-9292 GCA_036351205.1 Thermoleophilia bacterium
CACCGTCCGCCGTCACGCGACCGGCCGCCGGGAGACGCTCGTGAGGCGCCGTCCGTCTCACGACGACGCTTTGCCGGTCGTGTGCGACAATAGACCTCGGAGCCGCCGGCCGCGTGTGCGGCACGGCGCCGGCCCCGGCCCCAGGAGCGACAGTGATCAGGATCGTCGACAAGCTGATGCACGCCGGCGAAGGCCGGCGCCTCAAGGTCCTCGAGGAGCAGGTGAGGGCCGTCAATGCCCTCGAGCCGCAGATGCAGGCCCTGGGCGACGCCGAGCTCGCCGCGCTCACGCTCGCCTACCGCGAGCGTGCCGGCAACGGCGAGCCTCTCGAAGACCTCATGAACGAGGCCTTCGCGGCGGCCCGCGAGGCGGCCCGCCGCGCCCTCGAGATGCGCCCCTTCGACGTCCAGGTCATGGGCGCCACGATCCTCTTCGAGGGCGACATCGCCGAGATGAAGACCGGCGAGGGCAAGACCCTCGTGGCCACCATGCCGATGTACCTGCGCGCCCTCTCGGGGCGCGGCGCCCACCTCGTCACCGTCAACGACTACCTGGCGCGGCGTGACGCCGAGTGGATGGGCCAGGTCTACCGCTTCCTCGGTCTCGAGGTCGGCGTCATCCAGGCGATGATGCCTCCGGCCGAGCGTCGCCTCGCCTACGACGCCGACGTCACGTACGGCACCAACAGCGAGTTCGGCTTCGACTACCTGCGCGACAACATGACCATGCGCCGCGAGCACCAGGTGCAGCGTGGCCACTACTACTGCATCGTCGACGAAGTCGACTCGATCCTCATCGACGAGGCCCGCACCCCGCTCATCATCAGCGGCGCGCCGGAGACCGCCGCCGACACGTACCGGCGCTTCGCCCGCGCCGTCCCGCGGCTGCACCCCGACGACGACTACGAGGTCGACGAGAAGCACAAGACCGTGGCCATCACCGAGAGCGGCGTGGCCAAGATCGAGCAGGCCCTCGACATCGAGAACCTCTACAAGGACGGCAGCCTCGTCAACCACCTGATCCAGGCGTTGCGTGCCCAGGCGCTCTACAAGAAGGACGTCGACTACGTGATCCAGGACGGCGAGGTCAAGATCGTCGACGAGTTCACCGGCCGCATCATGGAGGGCCGGCGCTGGTCCGAGGGTCTGCACCAGGCGATCGAGGCAAAGGAGCGCGTGCCGATCCGCGAGGAGAACCAGACCCTCGCCACGATCACCCTGCAGAACTACTTCCGCATGTACGAGCACCTCGCCGGCATGACCGGTACGGCCAAGACCGAGGAGGACGAGTTCCGCCAGATCTACGGTCTCGAGGTGGTCACGATCCCCACCAACGCCGACATGGTGCGCGCCGACCACAACGACTTCATCTTCAAGACCCGCAAGGAGAAGTACGAGGCCGTGGTCGACGACCTGGTCGAGCGCTACGAGCAGGGTCAGCCGGTGCTGGTCGGCACCGTGTCGGTCGAGGTCAGCGAGCTGCTCTCGCGCCTGCTCGAGCGCCGCGGCGTGCCGCACGACGTGCTCAACGCGAAGAACCACGCCCGCGAGGCCGAGATCATCATGAACGCCGGCCAGAGCGGTACGGTGACGATCGCCACCAACATGGCCGGCCGCGGCGTCGACATCAAGCTCGGCGAGGGGGTGCGCGAGGCCGGCGGCCTGTACGTGCTCGGCACCGAGCGCCACGAGAGCCGGCGCATCGACAACCAGCTGCGCGGCCGCTCAGGGCGCCAGGGCGACCCCGGCGAGAGCCGCTTCTACCTCTCGGCCGAGGACGACCTGATCCGCCTCTTCGCCGGCGACCGCATGTTCCGCATCCTCGACCGCCTCGGGCCGACCGAGGGCGAGCCGATGGAGCACAAGATGCTGACCGGCGTGGTCGAGAAGGCGCAGAAGAAGGTCGAGGAGCTCAACTTCCTGCGCCGCAAGAACGTGCTCAAGTACGACGAGGTCATGAACGAGCAGCGGCGCATCGTCTACGAGCAGCGCGGGCGGATCCTGCACGGCGAGGACTTCGGCGACCAGGTGCGCGACATGGTCGCCGACGTGCTCGAGGGGGCGGTCCGCGGCCAGCTCGACGAGAGCGAGTACGCCGAGGACTGGGACCTCGACGCCCTCTTCGTCGCCCTCAAGATGCTGTACGACCCGAGCGTGCGACGGCAGGACATCGACGTCGAGTCGGCCCAGGTCCAGGACGTCGTCGACCTCGTCGTCGACGACGCCGTCGCCCAGTACGAGCAGCGCGAGGAGCTCATCGGGGTCGAGCAGATGCGCGACGTCGAGCGCGCCGTCCTGCTGCAGGTGATCGACGGCAAGTGGAAGGAGCACCTGCAGGACATGGACTACCTGCAGGAGGGCATCCACCTGCGTGCCCTCGGGCAGCGCGACCCGCTCGTCGAGTACAAGAACGAGGGCTTCGCGCTCTTCCAGGACATGATGGACTCGATCAAGACGAGCACGGTCACGACGCTCATGAAGAACCGCCCCGAAGACCTCGCCATCTTCACGGCGATGGCCCTCGAGCAGCCGGTCCAGGCGTTCAACTACTCGAGCGGCGAGGAGCTCGCCAACACGACCTCGTTCGGGGGCGCCGCCGCCGTGGACGGCGGGTACGCGGCGCCCGGCGGGGCGGAGTTCGCCGACGAGCCGCCGCGCGCCGTCGCCGCCGACGGGGGCCAGGGCGCGCCGGTCGCGGTCAAGCAGCGCGTGGTCGTCGAGAAGGTCGGGCGCAACGACCCGTGCCCGTGCGGGAGCGGGAAGAAGTACAAGCGCTGCCACGGGGCGTGACGCCGTGCCTGCGGGGCGGCGTCATTGAGCCGTGGTGCAACCGGGACTGCGTCGGGTTGTGCCACGGGGCGTGACTCGCTCGCTGCCGCTCGCCGACTCCGCTACACTACCGCCCCATGAGCACCAGTGCCCCAGACGCACTCGTCCAGCTGGATTCGCTCCGCGAGCGGCTCAAGGACGCCCACGGGCGCCTCGAGTGGCTGCGGAGCTATCTTTGACCCCCCCAGGCTGACAGCCGAGATCGCCGCGCTCGAGGGGCGCATGCAGGCCTCCGACTTCTGGGACGACCAGGAGGCGGCGACTCGCACCTCGGCTGAGTACAGCCGCGTCAAGCGCCGCCTTGACGACTTCCTCGCGCTCGAGGGCCGCTTCGACGACCTCGACACCACTGAGGAGCTCGCCCGCGAGAGTCTCGCCGCCGAGCTCGTCGACGAGGAGCTGCTCGGCGAGCTCGTGGCCGGCGTCGCCGAGCTCGAGCGTGAGCTCGAGCGCGGCGAGGAGCAGCGCTTCTTCGGCGGCCGTTTCGACGAGGGCGGGGCGATCCTCACCATCCACCCCGGGGCCGGCGGCACCGAGAGTCAGGACTGGGCCGAGATGCTGCTGCGCATGTACCTGCGCTGGTTCGAGCGCCGCGGCTTCAAGGTCGAGATCAACGAGGCCCAGGAGGGCGACGAGGCCGGGCTCAAGAGCGCGACGGTCACGATCGACGGCGAGAACGTCTACGGCCTGCTGCAGTCCGAGAAGGGCGTGCACCGTCTCGTCCGGCTCAGCCCCTTCGACTCGGCCAA
This sequence comes from Thermoleophilia bacterium, assembly GCA_036351205.1. Lineage (GTDB taxonomy): Bacteria > Actinomycetota > Thermoleophilia > UBA2241 > UBA2241 > UBA2241. The sequence continues at coordinate 3,578 of JAZBOM010000142.1, forward strand.
CCGCCGGCACACGAGCTTCGTCTCCGTCGAGGTCTCGCCGCTGGTCAGCGGCGACGTCGAGGTCGAGGTCAACGACGACGACATCCGCATCGACACCTACCGTTCCAGCGGCGCCGGTGGCCAGCACGTCAACAAGACGAGCTCGGCCGTGCGCATCACGCACTTCCCGACCGGCATCGTCGTGAGTTGCCAGAACGAGCGCTCGCAGCTGCAGAACAAGACCGTGGCCATGAACATGCTGAAGTCGCGGATGGTCGAGCTCGAGGAGCGCAAGCGTGCCGAGGAGCTCGCCAAAGAGCGCGGCGAGCAGATGGCGGTGAACTTCGGCTCGCAGATCCGCAACTACGTGCTGCACCCCTACCAGATGGTCAAGGACCTGCGCACCGGCCACGAGGTCGGCAACGCGCAGGGCGTGCTCGACGGCGACCTCGACGGGTTCGTGCACTCGTTCCTCGTGTGGCGCGCCGCCGGGCAGCCGCCGCGCAAGTCGGCGGACGAGTAGGCGCCGCGGCGCACGTCCACGGACGAGTAGGCGCCGCCGCGCAAGTCCGCAGACGATGAGGCGCCGCCGCGCACGTCCGCGGACGACGAGGCGCCGCCCGGGTCCGCGGATGACGAGGCGCCGCCGCGCTGGTCCGTCACGACCTCGGCCGGTCGGGCCTCAGCCCTGCCATTCCCGCGCGATCTCCCGGCCGCGGCTCATCGCCCCCGCCTCAGCCCGTGTCTCCTCCTGTGCGATGTGTCGAAGAGGCTTGGCATTGGCTGTCCATCTGGTACAGAATCTGGGGTGCAGACGCTAAGGTCTTGTCCGGTCGCCGGTAGGGGTCTCCCCCCGAGGGGAGCTGCCGTTCGCGACCGGCGGGCCGCCGTCACGCCGGGGGGAGGATCTGATGGACGAGGTCGTCGTCAAGCTGCCCGACCTGTGGGCCGACCACCACGTGCTCAGGGTCAGGGAGGCCCTCGCCAGGGCGCCCGGGGTGGCCGCCGTCGTGGCGAGCGCCAGGGACCACGAGGCCCGGGTCACGTTCGACCCCACCGCCACATCGCCGGAGGCCGTCGTCGCGGCGCTCGCTGCGGCAGGCTACGGGGCCGGCGAGCTCTCCGCCGACGAGGCGCGCAAGGACAAGCCCGCCTGGGCGACGGCGCCGCGGGTCACCGGCACCAACGCGAGCGACCTCGCGATGTCCGGCGACTACCGCAAGTACTGATCCCTTCGAGACGCGCGGGAGATGTGAGCATGGGAGAAGCGAAGAGCGTCGACCCCGCCGCCCTCGAGATGCTGCGCCACGCCGACGAGTGCGGCGTGGAGACGGTCTTCTCGCGGGCGGACGCGATGAAGCCCTGCCCGATCGGCGAGTCGGGCGCCTGCTGCCGCATCTGCAGCATGGGCCCCTGTCGCCTGGTGGGCAAGGACGCGGAGGAGAAGACCGGCCTCTGCGGCGCCGACCTGCCGACGATCGCGGCGCGGCACTTCGCCCGCCAGGTGGCCGGCGGGGCCGCGGCGCACTCCGACCACGGCCGCGACATGGCGATGACGCTGCGCGCGGTCGCCACCGGCGAGGCGAAGGGCTACCAGGTCAAAGACGAGCAGAAGCTGATGGCCGTGGCCGCCTTCATGGGCGTGCCGACCGGCGGCCGCAACGTCAACGAGATCGCCCTCGATGTGGCCGACGTCGCCCTGGCGCAGTTCGGTCAGCCGCTCGGCGAGATCGTCTACACACGCCGCGCCACACCCAAGCGGCAGGCGCTGTGGAAGAAGCTCCGCCTCACGCCGCGCGCCGTCGACCGCGAGATCGTCGAGATCCTGCACCGCACCCACGAGGGCGTCGACCTCGACGCCGAGCACATCCTCAAGGCGTCGCTGCGCTGCGCCCTCGCCGACGGCTGGGGCGGGTCGATGCTGTCGACCGACATGAGCGACATCCTCTTCGGCACGCCCTCGCCGGTGTCGGCCGAGGTGAACCTCGGCGTGCTCAAGGCCGACCAGGTCAACGTGGTCGTCCACGGCCACGAGCCCACGCTCTCGGCGATGCTGGTCGAGGCCGCCCGCGACCCCGAGCTGATCGGCGAGGCGAAGGCGAAGGGGGCGGAAGGCATCAACCTCGCCGGCATCTGCTGCACGAGCAACGAGATCCTCATGCGCTACGGCATCCCGCCGGCGGGCAACTTCCTGCACCAGGAACTCGCCGTGCTGACGGGTGCGGTCGAGGCGATGATCGTCGACGTGCAGTGCATCATGCAGGCGCTCGGTCCGCTGGCGCAGCGCTTCCACACCAAGCTGATCACGACGTCGCCCAAGGCGAAGATCCCCGGCGCGGTGCACGTCGAGTTCGACGAGCACCGCGCCCCCGAGACCGCGCGTGAGATCGTCCGTCTGGCGATCGACAATTTCGCGAACCGCGGTCCGATCCACATCCCCGACTACCACGAGCCGCTCGTCGCCGGGTTCTCGCACGAGTACCTCAACTACATGCAGGGCGGCTTCCATCGCGGCTCGTTCCGCCCGCTCAACGACGCCGTCATCGCCGGCCGCATCCGCGGCCTGGCCGGCGTCGTCGGCTGCAACAACGCGCGCGTGACCCAGGACGAGGGCATCGTCACGATGATCAAGGAGTTCGTCGCCCGCGACGTCATGGTCGTGGTCACGGGCTGCGCCGCGACCGCCGGCGCCAAGGCGGGCTACCTGAGCCCCGAGATCCTCGACGCCGCCGGCCCCGGCCTGCGCGAGGTGATGGAGGCGATCGGCATCCCGCCGGTCCTGCATCTCGGCTCGTGCGTCGACAACTCGCGCATCCTCACGGTGCTCACCCAGGTGGCCACCGAGGGCGGACTCGGCACCGACATCGACGACCTTCCCGCCGTCGGCCTCTGCCCCGAGTGGATGTGCGAGAAGGCGATCGCCATCGGCACCTACTTCGCCGCCTCCGGCGCGCACGTGATCTTCGGCGTGAGCAGCCCCGTCGCGGCCTCCAGCGTCGCCACCCGGCTCATGACCGAGGGCTGGGAGGAGATGGTCGGCGGCGACCTCGAGTTCATCCCCGACTGGGACGAGATGCTGGCCCGGGCGCTCGAGCTGATCGACGCCAAGCGCGAGGCGCTCAAGCTCAGGCCGTACGACCCGGCGCAGTTCGGCGACAGCGGCGACAGCCCCTACTTCACCGCCATCAGGGCCTACCTCGCCGAGAAGGCGGACGAGGCCGCGCGCGGCGTGGAGACGGTCGACGCGGTCGTCTACCCGCTCGCCGAAGGTCACTCGCACGACCACGGCGACGGCCATGATCGCGGCCACGGCGCTGCTCACGTCCACGACTACGGCGAAGCCCACGGGCACGGCGACGACGCCGGGCCGTTGCACGCCCACGGCCACGCGCCGCCGGCCGAGCACGCGCACGGGGAGGACGCCTGATGTCGCGCTACATCGCCACGCGCGCGATCCGCGGCGCGCGCCGCATGGTCGCCGAGGCCGATGCGGCCCTGCAGGCCGCGCTCGCCGAGCACGGCCCCGAGACCCCGGTCGCCTTCACCAACACGGCCTACTTCCTGCCCGTGATCTACGCCTTCACCGGCGCGAAGGTCGAGACCCTCGGCGACCTCGTGCCGGTGATCGAGCGGGCCAAGGGCCTTCTGCACCCCGTGCCCAACGAGTCGATGTGGCTGCCCTACCTGGGCGAGACGCTCGACTCCGGCATCGCCACGTTGTTCGCCGAAGAGGCGCTCGAGGGGGTGCGCTTCGCGCAGGGCCTCGAGCCCCAGGTCATCAAGCTCGACAACAAGGCCTCCGACGACGAGCGCGTCTCGACCTCGTCGACCTACGTGCACGGCGACGTGCTGCGTCTCAACGGCCCGATCGACGACATCCAGCTGCGCGCCTGGGGCATCCAGCTCGTCGACGGGCGCATGCCGGGCTTCTGCGCCATCGTCGGCTGCGCCAAGTCCAACGCGGTCGCGGTCAAGATCGTCCGCGAGCTGCAGTCGCGCGGCATCCTCATCTTCCTCAGCGGCAACGTCAACGGGCGCAGCATCATCCACCAGCTCGCCGAGGAGGGCATCCAGCTCGGCTACGACACCTTCACCGTTCCCTTCGGCATCGACACGATCTCGGCCGTGTACGCGCTCGGCTTCGCCGCCCGCTCGGCGCTCACCTTCGGCGGCATGGACGCCGGCCAGGCGCGCGAGATCATGCTCTACAACAAGTACCGCGTCTTCGCCTTCGTCCTCGCCCTGGGCGAGGTCGACGACCTCAAGTACGCCACGGCCGCCGGGGCGATCTCGTACGGCTTCCCGGTGATCGCCGACACGCGGATCCCACAGATCCTGCCCACCGGCGTGACCACCTACGAGCACGTCGTCTCGATGCCCTTCGACGAGATCCCCGGCGCCGACGACCTCGAGCGCGCCGAGAAGCTGATCCAGCGCTGCATCGACGTGCGCGGCGTCAAGGTCAAGATCGCCAAGGTGCCGATCCCGGTCGCCTACGGCTCGGCCTTCGAGGGCGAGCGCGTGCGCAAGGAGCAGATGCGCATGGAGTTCGGCGGCAAGAAGGCGCGCGCCTTCGAGTACCTGCGCACGCTGCCGTCCGACGAGGTCGAGGACGGCCGCGTCACGGTCGTCGGCCCCGACCTCGACACGGCCGAGCCCGGCGGAGCCATGTCGCTCGGCATCGTCGCCGAGGTCGCGGGACGCAAGATGCAGAAGGACTTCGAGCCCATCGTCGAGCGCCAGTTCCACTACTTCACCAACGGCGCCGAGGGCATCCAGCACAACGGCCAGCGCGACATCACCTGGATCCGCGTCAGCACGAGCTCGTTCGACAAGGGCTTCCGCCTCGAGCACCTCGGCAAGCTCCTGCACGCGCGCATCCACGAGGTGTTCGGCAACATCGTCGACAAGGTACAGGTCACGCTGATCACCGACGAGGAGCGGATCGAGCCCATGCTCGCCGAGGCGCGCGACGCCTATCGCGAGCGCAACGAGCGCATCGCCAGCCTCACCGACGAGTCGGTCGACACCTTCTACTCGTGCCTGCTCTGCCAGAGCTTCGCCCCCAACCACGTCTGCGTCGTCAACCCGCAGCGCGTCGGTCTCTGCGGGGCCTACAACTGGCTCGACTGCAAGGCGTCGTTCGAGATCAACCCGACGGGGCCGAACCAGCCGGTGCCGAAGGGCACCTGCCTCGACCCGGTCAAGGGCGAGTTCACGGGGCCGAACGAGTTCGTCTACGCGCACTCCAACCAGACGGTCGACCGCGTCACCTTCTACTCGATCATGGACGCGCCCATGACCTCGTGCGGCTGCTTCGAGTGCATCATGGTGATCGTGCCCGAGGCCAACGGCTTCATGATCGTCAGCCGTGAGGACCCGAGCATGACGCCCTGCGGCATGACCTTCTCGACCCTCGCCGGCACCGCCGGCGGCGGCATGCAGACCCCCGGCATGATGGGCTTCGGCAAGTACTACCTCACGAGCCCCAAGTTCATCTCCGCCGACGGCGGGCTGCAGCGCATCGTCTGGATGAGCAGCCTGCTCAAGCAGCAGATGGGTCCGGTCCTCACCCAGATCTGCGAGGACGAAGGCGTCCCCGACCTGCTCGACCGGATCGCCGACGAGACCGTCTGCACCGACGTGGAGGGGCTGCTGCCCTTCCTCGAGGAGAGACAGCATCCGGCGCTGACCATGGACCCGCTCTTCTGATGCGCGCCCTGCCCGCCCGGATCG
>JAZBOM010000143.1:0-3343 GCA_036351205.1 Thermoleophilia bacterium
CGGCGCTCGCCGGCCCGCCGCCGTGAGGCGACGGCCACACCCGGAGCCCGGCCTCGGCGAGGGCGCGCGCCTCGGTCTCCGCGGCTCCGCAGACGACGGCGAGGTGCGGAGCCTCGGCGGCCACGGCGTGCGCCTCGAGCGGCGTGCCGGGGCCGAGGAGCCGGTCACCCGGGAGGTCGGGCGCGAGGACCAGGGCGTCGGCCTCGCCGAGCCGGCCGACGGCGGCCGGCTCGGCGAGGCCGTCCGCGATCTTCTCGCCGCCGTGCAGGGCGATGCGGCCGGCGCTCTCCGGCGCGGCGACGAGCACGCGCGTGCCGAGCTGCGCCAGGGCACGCACGACGTACGGGTAGGCGCGCCCGGAGCCGGCCACCAGGACCACGCCGCCGGTCGCCTCCACGCCGAGCGCGGTGAGACCCCAGATGACGGCGAGCGGCGCGTACCGCAGCAGGCCGACCGCCTCCTCGTCGAGGCCGGCGACCGCGACGCCCGCGCGGCGGCACCCGGCGATGTCGACGTCGGCCGGGCGCCAGTGGGCGACGCCGCGCATGAGTGTGACCACGGCGGTGTCGGAGATGGTGCGCAGGATCGACTCGTCGACGGGGCGCACCCCGGGAAGGTCGGTGACGATGTCGATGGTGTCGAGAGGCGCCTGCAGGCGGGTGGGCACCAGCTGCAGGCGCCGGAGCACGCCGGCCGCCTCCGCGAGGCTCCACGTCTGTGCCTCGGCGTCCCTGCGTGCCGCGTGGGCGCTGTCGCGGCTGACCGCGTAGACCTCGCTCGCGCCGGCGAGCGCGGCGACGACCGGGGCGATGCAATGGTGGCCGACACCGGCCTCGGTCAGGACGCGCAGGCCACCGAGGTCGAGCCGCCGCTCGGCGATCGCCTGCCGGCACAGGCGCAGCACCTGCGGCGCCGGGAAGCGCTCGTCGGCGGCGAAGCGGGCGTCGGCGGTGCGATCCATCGCCGCCATCTTATCCCGCGGCGCGCCCGTGGCCACGCACGGCGCGACGCGTGCCCGGGGCGCCCGGGGGTGTCGCCGGGCGGGCCGACGGCTTCTGGCGACTTCCGTGCAGTCGAGGCCTATAATGGGTCGGGAGAGGGGAGGTACCGTTCCGTGGGCAGCAGAGTGCGTCACCCGTTTCCCGTAGCGCTGGCCGTCGCGGTCCTGACCGCGGCCGTCGTGCTCGGCGCGGCACTCCTGGCGCCGCCGCCCGCGGGCGCCGCCCCGACCGCGGAGCAGATCGAGCTTCTCCTCGCCGAGAACGGCTCGCCCATGCAGGGCCTCGGCCCGGTGTTCCTCGCCGAGGGTCTCGAGCACGGCGTCGACCCCGCCTTCCTCGTCGCCGTCGCCGGCGCCGAGTCCAGCTTCGGCCGCTTCCTCTACGCTCCGGGCGGCGACCAAGCCACGTACAACGCCTTCAACTGGTTCTACGCTTCTCCCCGGCAGGCCAGCGATTTCTCCTCCTGGGAAGAGGCGATCCACCGCGTCGCGCAGGGCATCGCCGGCGAGCTCTACTACGGCTCGGGTCTCGTGTCCGTCGGGGCCATCGGCCTCCGCTACTGCCCGGAGGGCACCGGGGCCTGGCTCAACAACGTCACCATGTTCATGCTCAGGCTGGGCGGCGACCCCGCCGACACGCGGTACTGGGGCGACGGTCCGCCCTCGACCGAGCCCGGGCTGCTCGTCCTCAGCGGGCGGGTGAAGCTCGAGCCCGGGCCCTACGAGGTCGGGCGTGAGGTCACGGCCGTGTTCACGATCCTCAACGAGGGCGACGCCGCGGTGGCCCTGGAGGGCGTCCGGCTGGTCGTCCACGGCCCGCTGGGCAGGCGGCAGGAGCTCGGCACGAGGGCCGAGTTCACGATCGGCCCCCGCGAGGCGCACCGCTTCGTCGCCGCCTGGTCGCTCCGGCTGCCCGGCCGCTGGGACGGCTGGATCGAGGTCGACAGCGAGACCCAGGCGAGCCTGGTCGGCCCGACCGAGGCCTTCGTCGTGCACTGCGAGCTGCCCGAGGACCCGGAGCTGCGCCGCGCGATCGTCCGCGAGCTCGAGCTCGCGCGCCAACGCTAGCCGTCGCGCGCGGCTCAGGGCCGGGCCGCCGGCCGACTGTTGCACTCCCGAGCGATGGTGGACGATACTTCCTGCCACGACGACCGGGACGCGCCCCCACGACCACACCGACGCGAGGCAGGTCTGCCGCATGAACACCCTCAGCAGACAGTATCTGCCCGGCGACGAGGTCCAGATCAATCGACTCTACCGGTCCATCGCCGGCAGGGAGCGCGACGCCGCCCAATTCGCCTGGGAGTGGCTCGACACGTGGGCCGGGCAGGGGAGCATGAACCTGGTCTTCGACCTCGATCGCGAGGAGGGCGATCAGCTCGTCGCCCAGTACAGCCTCATCCCCACGCCGCTCAGCGTCTGGGGCAGACCCACCGTCGCGGGCAAGACCGAGAACTGCATGAGCCACCCCGACCACCGGGGCTCGGGCCTCTACTCCGCACACGAGCGGGCGTGCTTCGAGAAGGAGAAGGAGAAGTACAGCTTCTTCTTCACCACCGCCGGCGAGGTCGCCGGCGGTGCCGTCGGCAGGGTCCGCGTCAAGCTCGGCTACATCCCGTTCGACAACTGGGTCAAGTACACGCTGTGGCTGCGGACGGGCGCGCTCCGTGAGGAGCTCGGGGCGATGGTGGCCGGCAAGGGCAGGGCCGGGAAGGCACTGGCCCCCGTGCTGGGGGGCCTGCTCGCCGCGGTCCTGCAGGCGTACAGCCGCCTGCGGCGCCGGCGTACCTGCGGCTACCGGGTCGTGGTCCACGGCGAGGCCGATGCCCCGCTGGAGGAGATCGCCGCTCTCTGGGAGCGCAACCGGCGGTGCTACGGCATCACCGTCGACCGCCGCGCCGACTACCTGCGCTGGCGCGTCAACGACGACCCCTACATCGAGCACGAGTACCTGACCATGCACGACGGCGACGGTCTCCTGGGGTACGTCATCTCCTACGTCCAGCGGGACACGCTCTACGTCGTGGACGTGCTCGTGGACGCTGCGCGCACCGACCTCTTCCGCCATCTCCTCGCCGCCCTGGTGCGTCGGGGCCGGGAGCTCGGCGTCGCGCGCCTCAGGTGCGTGACGCTGCGCCACTCGGAGCTCCTCCCGCGCAGCTTGAGGAGCGCCGGCTTCCTCGACACGGCCGTGCTCTGGCCGACCGCCTTCATCAGCAGCCGTCGTCCCCGCCAGTTCTTCCTCTACATCCCCGAGGAGCTGCGGGACGATCCCAAGGTCTCCGATCGTGCCGGCTGGTACCTCACGGAGCTCGTCCTCGAGGAACGACTGCGAGGGGCCTC
>JAZBOM010000144.1:0-3539 GCA_036351205.1 Thermoleophilia bacterium
CGCAGCCTCCGCCGTCCGCGGGCGGGCGCCTGCCCCTTGAGCGCGACCGCCCGGCAGAGCGTCGCCTCCCGGCGCGCCGGACCTCCCGCGCCCACCTAGCGGAGGCCTCAGACCTTCTGCGTCTCACCCCCGAGATCGCCGGTCAGGTAGCGCTGGACGGTCGGTCCGACGGCCGCGACGAGATCGTCGACGCTCGCCGAGGCCAGCGGCTCGAGCCGGCCGATGAAGCGGATGATCGCGAGCCCGACGAACTGCGAGCCCACGAGAGTCGCGCGGAGCGGCGCGTCGGGCACGCCGAGCGCCTGGGTGATCGGCCCGAACACCTCGCGCACGAGCAGGTCGCGGACCATCCCCATCGCGATCTCGTTCGTCATCGCGGACCGCAGCATGGCCATCAGGCGGACGCGGGTCTCGGGCGGTTCCCACGCCTCGAGGAAGGTGCGGACGATGACGGCGCCGAGCTGGTCGGCGCCGGCCGCGGCGCCGCGCGCGAAGATCTGCTGCGGACTCACCGGGAGTTCGAGTGCGGCGGCGAAGAGATCCTCCTTCGAGCCGAAGTAGTGCAGCACCAGGGCGGGGTCGACGCCGGCGCCGGCGGCGATGCCGCGGATCGTCGCGCGGTCGTAGCCGGTCTCCGCGAAGCAGGCCCGCGCGGCCTCGAGGATCGCCTCTCGCGTACCGCTCTCTCCCGGCCGCCGTCCGGGCGTCCGCGCTGCCCTGCCGTCGGTGCCGCTCATCGGTCCCCGGCGGCTGCCGCGGCCGCTTCGGTCGCCAGTCCCGCCGCCTCCGCCCGTTCGGCGCGGTTCATCTCGTGGTGCCCCTCGTGCTCGCCGAGGCGGCGGCCGACGAACAACGCCGGCACGGCGGCGAGCAGGGCCGCCAGCGCCATCGCGTAGAACGGCCAGGTGAAGGACGCGGCGACGTTGTCACGGAAGATCGCCGCGATCTCGCTCTTCAGGGCCGCCTGCTGCTCCGCCTCCGGCGATCCCGGGGGGGCCGCGGGCACGCCGACGAGCGGGTCCTGCGACGTCAGTCGCGGATCGCCCTCGCCGACCTCGGCCGCGGCGGCCGTGGCCGCCAGCCCGGCGGTGATCGCCTGCTTGGCCGGCGCCGGCAGTGTCGGGTCGTCCTGCACGACCTTCGCCGCCTCCCGGGACGCCTCGACGACGTTGTCGGCGATGGTGCCCGAGAACAGGGCGACGACGACCGCGAGGCCGACGGAGAAGCCGATCTGGCGCAGCGTGTTGAGGGCGCCGGAGCCGACCCCTGCGACCTGCGGGGGCAGCGAGCCCATGGCCGCCGCCGAGAGGGTCGGCATCGAGAAGCCCACGCCGGCGCCGAGCAGCACCACGCGCCAGGTGACGTCCCAGAGGGTCGAGGCACCGCCCAGCTGGGCCAGCAGCACGAGGCCGGCGAAGAAGAACAGCGCTCCGATCAGGGCCGGGACGCGCGGCCCTACCCTGTCCACCAGTCGGCCCACGTTGGGCGCCACGATGAGCCCGGTCAGCGGCATCGGCGTGATCGCGATGGCGGCTCTGAGCTCGCTGTAGCCGAGCACGTTCACGAGGAAGATGACGAGCAGGAACATCGTGCCGCCCAGGGCCGCGCCGACGAACATCATCGACGTGTTGGCGGCGGTGAACGAGCGGATGCGCAGCAGGCGGAAGTCGAACATCGGCGAGGGCGTGCGCAGCTCCCACCACAGGAAGAGGGGGAAGCTCGCGAAGGCCACGGCGAAGAGCGTGACGATCCGTGTCGTGCCCCAGCCCCAGTCGTTGCCCTGGATGAGGGCGAGCACCAGGCAGAAGAGACCGACGGCCGAGATGAGGATGCCGGGCACGTCGATGCCTCGGGCGTGCCGGTTCGGGCGGCGCTCCGGGACGAGGGCGACGGCCATCACGAGGGCCACGAAGCCGACCGGCACGTTGACGAAGAAGATCCAGTGCCACGAGAGGTACTCGATGAGGATGCCGCCGAGGGTCGGACCCACGGCGCCGGCGATCGTGCCCATGGCGCCCCAGACGCCCACCGCCATGCCGTGCTGGCGCCGCGGGAAGGCGGCCAGCAGGATCGCGAGCGAGATCGGCGCCATGGCCGCGCCGCCGACGCCCTGCCCGATGCGGAAGACGACGAGCCACTCGATGTCCGGCGCCAGCCCGCAGGCCAGCGAGGCGAGTGTGAAGACCACGAGGCCGCCGACGAAGACGACCTTCTGGCCGTACTTGTCGGAGACGCGGCCCATGGAGAGGAAGAGGACGGCCAGGGCGAGACTGTAGGCGTTGATCACCCACGAGACCCGGGAGACGGTCGTGTCGAGGTCCTCGAGGATGGCCGGGACGGCGATGTTGACGATGGTGACGTCGAGCAGCGCCATGAACATGCCGAAGCTGACCGCGGCGAGGATCCACCACTTGCGGGGGTGACCGGAGTCGGGGGCAGGTAACGCGCCGGGTGCGCTGGCCGAGATGGCGACGCCGGATGCGGCGGCGGGCGGAGTGGGGGAGAGGTCGCTCAACGGGGAACCCCCCGGGCTGCGGCGGTGGCTGTGGGGGCGGCTCCTCCGACAGTGAGGGCGAGCTCCACGAAGGTCTCTTCGAGGGTGGCGGGGACGAGTCTGAGGCCGGCGCTGACGTGGCGCCCCTCGAGCGCGCCGCGCACCCGCGCCGCGTCGCCGCCGGCCACCCGCAGGGTGCGGCCGTGGAGGGCGACCGGCAGGCCGGCGTCGGCGAGGACGCCGAAGGCGGTCGCCCAGTCGGCGCCCCCACCGCGGGCGTCGCTGGTGAGCTCCACCTCGACGGCCCGGCGGTCGCCGACGATCGCCGCCTCCGGGCCCTCGGCGACCACGCGGCCGGCGGCCATGATGACCAGGCGGTCGCACTGCGACGTCTCCTCGAGATAGTGCGTCGTGACGAGGACGCCGGCGCCGGCCGAAGCCGCTTCGTGCACCGTGTCCCAGAGGCGGGCGCGGGCCCGCGGGTCGACGCCGGAGGTGGGCTCGTCGAGGACCAGCAGCTCGGGTCCGTGGGCCAGCGCGGAGGCGAAGGCGAGGCGCCGCCGGAGCCCGAGCGGGAGATCGCGGACGAGCTCGTCCGCCGCCGCGGCGAGCTCGGCGTCGAGCAGCGGCGGCGCAGAGCCGAACGCCGCCGCGGCGAAGGTCAGGTTCTCGGCCACGGTGAGGTCCTCCCACAGGCCGAGACCCTGGGGCACGTAGCCGAGGCGTCGCCGCGCGGCTCGTGACGGCGGCGCCCCGAAGAGCAGAGCGTCACCGGCCGACGGTCGCAGCAGCCCCAGCAGCATGCGGATCACGGTCGTCTTGCCGGCGCCGTTCGCGCCGAGGAGCCCGACCACCTCGCCACGGTGGACGGCGAGGCCGGCGCCGTCGACGGCGACGAACGCTCCGAAGCGGCGCGTGACGGCGCGGGCCTCGGCGAGCGGCGTGCCGTCGGCGTCTCCGCGGGGGCCCGCCTCGGCGCTCGCGACCCGGGCAGCGCCCGCCCCCGCTCGGCCGGCGCCCGACCGGCTCGCCGCCGGCAACGGCC
>JAZBOM010000145.1:0-6012 GCA_036351205.1 Thermoleophilia bacterium
CGCCTGCCCGAAGCTCTCGTTGTAGAAGCTCACGTTGCCGCTGACGACCGGCGTGTCGAGCGCCTCGCAGGCCTCGGCGATGCCCTCCACGGCCTGCTCGAACTGCCAGTAGATCTCGCCCTTCTCGGGGTTGCCGAAGTTGAGGCAGTCGGTGACCGCGACCGGCAGCGCGCCGGCGCAGCTCAAATTGCGCGCCGCCTCGGCGACCGCCGCCTTGGCGCCACGGTACGGGTCGAGGTAGCAATGGCGTCCGTTGCAGTCGTTCGCGAAGGCGATGCCGCGCTCGGTGCCCTTGATGCGGAGGACGGCGGCATCGCTGCCCGGGATCTGCACCGTGTTGGCCTGGACGATGTAGTCGTACTGCTCCCAGGCCCAGCGCTTGGAGGCGATGTTGGGCGCGGCGAGCAGCTCCGTCAGCGCCGCGCCCAGGTCGCCGGGCCGCGGGTAGCCGACGTCGTCCACGGCGACCGGCTCGTCGACCAGGTAGTCGGGCTTCACCGAGGGCGTGCGGATCACCGGCGACTCGTCGGCGAGGCGACGCGCCGGGATGTCGCCGACCACCTCGCCGTGCCAGTGAATGCGCAGCATCTTCGTGTCGGTCACCTCGCCGATGACCGTGCAGTCGAGGTCCCAGCGGTCGCAGATGCCCTGCACCGTCTCGAGCTTGGCCGGCTCGACGATCGCCAGCATGCGCTCCTGGCTCTCGCTGATCATGATCTCCCAGGGCTCCATGTCGGCCTCGCGCAACGGCACGCGGTCGGCGTGGATGTCGAGGCCTACGAAGCCCTTGCTCGCCATCTCCGAGGAGGACGAGGTGAGGCCGGCGGCGCCGAGGTCCTGCATGCTGACCACGTGGTGGTCGTTGAGCAGCTCGAGGCAGGCCTCGATGAGCTTCTTCTCGGTGAACGGGTCGCCGACCTGGACCGAGGGGCGCTTCTCCTCGAGGGTCTCGTCGAACTCCTGGCTCGCCAGCACGCTGGCGCCGCCGATGCCGTCGCGCCCGGTCTTGGAGCCGATGAGGACGACGTGGTTGCCGACGCCGGCCGCCACCGCGCGCACGATGTCGTCGGCGCGGATCAGGCCGGCGCTCATCGCGTTGACCAGGCAGTTGCCCTCGTAGCTGGGCTCGAAGTAGATCTCGCCGCCGACGGTGGGGATGCCGAGGCAGTTGCCGTAGTGGGCGATGCCGCCGACGACGCCGTCGAGCAGGAAGCGCTGGCGCGGCTCGGTGAGCTCGCCGAAGCGCAGCGAGTCGAGGCTGACGCAGGGCCGCGCGCCCATGGTGAAGATGTCGCGCACGATGCCCCCGACGCCGGTCGCGGCGCCCTGGAAGGGCTCGACGGCGCTCGGGTGGTTGTGGCTCTCGACCTTCATCGCCACGGCCCAGCCGTCGCCGACGTCGATGACGCCGGCGTTCTCCCCCGGACCCTGGAGGATGCGCGGGCCGCTGGTGGGGAAGCGGCCGAGGATCGGCCGCGAGTGCTTGTAGCTGCAGTGCTCGCTCCACATCAGCGAGTAGATGGCGAGCTCGACGTACGTCGGCTCGCCGCCCTGGATCTCACAGATCTTCTCGAACTCCTCGGCGGTCAGGCCGAGCGCCTGGGCGGCGGCGAGGTCGGCGCGCCGGGTCATGACGCCACCCCCGCGCCCGCGTCGCCCGTCGTGGCGTCATCGTGCCGTGAAGTCATGACGCCACCTCCGCGCCGGTCAGGGTGTCGACGATCGACTGGAAGAGGCGGCGCCCGTCGGCTCCGCCGGCCAGCGCCGCCTCGACCGAGTTCTCGGGGTGCGGCATCATGCCGAACACGTTGCGCGTCTCGTTGCAGACGCCGGCGATGTGCTCGACGGCGCCGTTGGGGTTGGCCGCGTCGCCGGGCACGCCGTCGGCGTCGCAGTAGCGCAGCACGACCTGGCCGTTGGCCTTCATCGTGGCGAGCGTGTCGGGGTCGACCGTGTAGTTGCCCTCGTTGTGCTTGACGACGATACGCAGCACGTCGCCCTCGTCGCAGGCGCGGGTGAAGGGCGTCTCCGCGTTCTCCACCCGCAGGTTGACGTAGCGGCAGACGAACTTGAGCCCGGTGTTGCGGATCAGGGCGCCGGGCAGCAGGCCGGCCTCGGTCAGCGTCTGGAAGCCGTTGCAGATGCCCATCACGAGGCCGCCGTCGGCGGCGAAGTCCTTGACCGCCTGCATGATCGGGCTGAAGCGCGCGATGGCCCCGCAGCGCAGGTAGTCGCCGTAGGAGAAGCCGCCGGGCAGGATGACGGCCTGGACTCCCTTGAGGTCGGTGTCCTTGTGCCACAGGTAGTCGACGGTGGCGCCGGGGAACGTCGAGATCGCATGGTGGGCGTCGGCGTCGCAGTTGGAGCCGGGGAAGACGACGACGCCGAAGCGCACGGGCTGCGGGGAGGCCGAGCTCATCAGCCTCACCCCTCGTCGAGCTCGAAGGTGTAGTCCTCGATGATCGGGTTGGCGAGCAGGCGCCGGCACATGTCGTCGACGTCGGTGTGCGCCTGCTCGGCGGAGACGCCGCCGGGCGGGTCGTAGCGCAACTCGATGTGCTTGCCGATGCGGACGTCGGTCACGCCCTGGAACCCGAGCGCCGGGAGCGCGCGCTCGACGGCCACGCCCTGGGGGTCGAGGATGCCCTGTTTGGGCGTGATGGTGACGCGGACCTTCATGGGGACACCTGCCGGGGGTCGCTCGCTCGGGACAGGTCGAGTCTACCGTAGAAACGGGGGCCGGTTCAGCGCCGAATCGGGGACGCTCAGTGGCAGTCGCGGGTCAGTCGAAGCGGAGCATGGTCATGGCCGGCAGCGCGTTGATGAGCACGTGCACGGTGACCGCAGCCAGGAGGTTCCTTCGCGACCTCCAGTAGACGATGCCGAAGATGACGCCGGCGAGGGCGCCGTAGGCGCACTCTCCCAGCGCCCCCCCGATCTCGCCATGGCTGGGCGAACTCGGCAGAAGGTAGGCGTAGGGGAAGTGGTAGAGGCCGAAGAGCGTGGCGGCCACGAGGAGCGCCGGAGCCTCGCGCCGCCACCAGACTGCGAGCCGCGTCTGCAGGACGCCGCGAAAGAAGAACTCCTCAGTGAAGCCGGCGGTCAGGAAGAGCAGGCCCAGGGTCAGCGGCAGATAGAGGACGATCTGGCCGGAGACGACCATCTCCCACATTGCGGCGCTCCTGTTGGAGACCAGGAGTTGCAGCAGGCTGAGAGCGACACCGAGAAGCACGGCCAGCGGCACTCCCCGCATGAGGTTGCCGCGGCGCAGGCCTACCGATCCCAGGACCTCGCGCAGGCCGCCCCGTTGCCGGCGCCGCGCGACGATGTAGCCGCAGGCGAGGGGCAGGAGAACGAGTGTGACCCAGTGCAGCAGCTCGCTCTCGCGCACTGCGCTGTTGTAGACCATGAAGAGCGCGTAGTAGGCGAGGATGAGGAGCGCGTCTCGGCGCGCTGTGCGCAGACGCCTCGGATCCTGGTTCAGGGATCCCGCTCCCTGCGGTGTCATCGGCGGGTCTCCTGCCTCGGTCTCCTGCCTCGATCTCATGCGGTCGGCCGCCAAGCGTGGCCGCCCTGGGGCGGCCGGGCGGCGGCGGCTCGCCGGGGCCGCCTCCCGCCCTTCGCGCCGTCATCCTCCCGGCGTCCCCCGCCCCGTCGGCGCTGAACCGCGCCCGCGCGACGCCGGCGCTCAGCGCACCGTGTGCTGCAGGATGAACTCGACCGTCCGCCGGTCGTAGTCGAGGCGGTGCTCGGCGCCGCTGATCTCGTGCCCCTCTTGGGGGTAGATCACGTAGTCGCAGACCTTGCCCCGCGCGCGCAGGCGCTCGGCGACCTCGGCGATCTGCGTCGGCGGGCAGCGCGGGTCGTTCTCGGCGGCGAGCAGCAGCAGCGGCGCTTCGACCCGGTCGAGGTGGTTGATCGGCGAGTAGTACTCGAGCTTCGCCTTGTCCTTGACCGGATCGCCGGTGTTCTCGCGGTCCCACCAGCGCAGGTCCTCGCGGATCGCCGGGTCGACGGCGGCGTCGATGAAGTCGAAGAAGGGCACCCCGGCGACGCCGCAGGCCCAGAGCTCGGGGAACTGCGTCACCATCGCCATGGTCATGAAGCCGCCCCAGCTGCGCCCCGTGACCGCGATCCGGGACGGGTCGCAGCCGAGGCCGACGAGGAAGTCCCACGACGCTGCAGTGTCGAGCGCCTCGCCCTGACCCATCAGCCAGCGGTTGGCGAGCTGCCAGCGCCGGCCGTAGCCGTCGCTGCCGCGGTAGTTCGGGTGCAGCACCGTGAGGCCGGCGTCGAGGAACGCCTGGCGCAGCGGGTCCCACGAGTTGGAGTGGTGCCAGGTCGGGCCGCCGTGCACGAGCACGACGGCGCCGCCGTTGGGCTCGTCGGGCTCGACGAGCAGCCCGGGCACCTCGGCGAGGTGGTCGCGGCTCGTGAAGCGCACGTGGCCGCCGGAGGGGTAGCGGCGCTCGCGCAGGTCGTCGGGCAGCGACTCGGTCAGGCGCGTGACGGCGCCGTCGCTCGTCGCGATGCTGAAGAGGTCGTTGGGGTGGTCGGGGGCGCTCAGCCCGCAGAGCAGGGCCGAACCATCGGGCAGGAACAGGGGGTTCGAGTGGTTGCCGGCACCGATCGTGAGGTCGCGGTGCTCGCCGGTCGGCAGGTGGAGCCAGTGCAGGCCGGTCTCGGCCTCGCGGTCGGTGAGGAAGGCGAGCGCGGTGCCGTCGGGCGACCAGCACGGGCCGTGGGCGTCGCGGTCGCCGCGCCAGGCCCAGGAGATCGCCTCGTTGGCGACGTCGTAGAGCCCGATCGCCGGGTGGTCGAAGGGTCCCCCGGCGAAGGCGATCAGGCGCCCGTCGGGCGACCAGGCCGGGTGCATGGCGAGGAAGGCGATCGAACCCCCGATCGTCGCCTGAAACGCGCCCTCAGGCCCGACGACGAAGACGGCGACGTCCTGGCCGTAGGTGTCGGCGGCGAAGGCCAGGCGGCGGCCGTCCGGCGCCCAGACTGGGGAGAGGTCGTTGTAGTGGTGGTCGGTGAGGAAGCGGACCCCTACTGTGCCGGGGCACGGCGCCGCCGGCATGACCGCGGCGTGGAAGCTCTCGCCGCTCTGCGCGCTCAAGGCGATCCGGGTGCCGTCGGGGGAGAGGTCGAAGTCGGGCAGCGGCGAGAAGTCCGGCGTGTCGGGCAGGAGGTTCTCGAAGCCGCCGCTCGCGAGGTCCATCCGGTAGATGTCCATGCACTCCGTGCCCTTGTCGTCGCGGGCGAAGTACAGGAAGCGTCCGTCGGGCGAGAAGAGCGGGCACCAGCAGGCGTCGTCGAACTCGCCGACCCTGCGCGGCTCGCCGCCGCCGGCCTCCATCAGGTAGATCTGCCAGTTGCCGTCGCGGTACCACTGGACGGCGAGCCGGGCGCCGTCGGGCGACACGGCGTACGGCCGGTAGTCCTCGCCCACCGCCGGCACGACGGCGAGCCGTTCGATCAGAGTGGTGCCGGACACGGGCACCTCCTTCCCGCCCCCGGGCGGGACCGAGATTGACGGAGCCGAGTCTACAACACGCTCGAGAGGCCGCCGCCCTCGCACAGCGCCTGCGAGGCCGCGGCCGCCCGGTGAATCCGCGGCCCGCCGCGCGTAGCGCCGCGCTCACGGCGGCGGCTCGACCCGCGCGGGGCCGCGATTCGACCCTCGGGCCGATGCGCGGCCACGCCGGCGCGGCTAGGGTGAGCAGCGCCACGACGGGAGGCGCGCTGCGTAGCCGCGCCGGGCGGTCAGGGCGCCCCGACGCCCTTCCCCCTCCCTCCCCAGGGGGCCGGCGGCCCGCCGCGGCGGGCCGCCGGCCGTATTCGCGTCGTCCCCGGTGCGCCGCCGGCCGTTTCCGCGCCGGGTTTGCCCTGCCCGGTCCTCAAGTTTGCCGAGCAATCGGGCGTGGCCGTGGCGCGTCGGGCTCTGGGATAATCTTCGCACCGCCCCCGAGGGGGTCTCTCGACGGAGGTCACGGCCGATGCAGCTCTCAC
>JAZBOM010000146.1:0-2410 GCA_036351205.1 Thermoleophilia bacterium
CCGGGCCCGGCACCGATCCGGTCGGCCCGGCCCTCACCGCGCCGCGGCGGCGCCGTAGCGGATCGACGAGTCGCCGGCGTCACCCCTTCGTCCAGCGCCTCCACGGCCAGCCCGCCTTCGGTCCCACCCAGAGCGTGAGCCCGGGCACGAGGGCGACCCTCACCAGGAACGTGTCGATGAGCACGCCGAGCGCGACGCCGATGCTGATCTCGGCGAGGTCCTTGACGGGCTGCGAGAGCAGGATCAGGAACGTGCCGGCGAGGATGATGCCGGCGCTCGTCAGCACGCCGCCCGTGGCCGTGAGCGCCTTCACGGTCCCGGCGGGGAGACCCTCCTTCATGGCCTCGGCCCTGATCCGCGTCGTGATGAAGATGTTGTAGTCGCTGCCCAGCGCCACCAGGAAGATGAACATGTACAGAGGGATGCGGTAGCTGATGCGCTCCCACCCGAGCAGGATCTCGGTGATGAAGATCGTGAGCCCCAGCGCCGCGAGGTACGAGAGCACGTTGGTGGCGAGCAGGTAGAGCGGGGCGATCAGGGCGCGCAGCAGCACCACCAGGATGAGGCCCACGACGACGAGTGCGGCGGCGGCCACGACGAGGGTGTCGCGGTTCGAGAGCTCCCAGGTGTCGAGCTGGATGGCGGTCGGGCCGCCGACGAGGGCGGTGCCCCCTCCGGCGGCGGCCGTCTCGCGGGCCACCCGGCGGAGGTCCTCGATCTGCCGGAGCGTCTCCTTCGAGTACGGGTCGCCCTCGAGGATCACCTGGAAGCTCAGGAGCTTGCCGTCGTCGGCCGTGCCGGTGGGAAAGGCGGCGGCCACGCCGGGGGCCTCGTTGAGGGCCCCGGTGATCATGCCGGTGACGAACTCGGGCGGCGGCTCCGGCGCGCGGATGAGCACCGTCGTCGGCGCGAGGCTGCCCTTGGGGAAGTGCTTCTCGAGCAACGCGTACCCCTGCTTCGACGGCATGTCCTTGAGGAAGTCCTCGGTGAAGCTGAAGCGCGGGCTGTAGAGCAGGCAGCCGAGGGCGAGGACGGCGAGGAAGACGGCGACGAGGAGGGCGGCACGGCGCGGGGCGGCGGCCACGCGCTCGGCGACGCGGCCCCACACGCGGTGCTCCGTGACCTCGCCCTCGCGCGGCACCCGCGGCCAGAACGCGCGCCGCCCGAGCACGGCGAGGAGCGCCGGCATGAGGGTGAGCCCGGCGATGAGCGTGACGAAGACGCCGAGCCCCAGCACGGGGGCGAACGAGCGGTAGTCGCCGTACTCGGCGAGCAGCAGGGTGAGCACGGCGAGCGTCACCGTCAGGCCGCTCGCGGCGATCGCCTCCCAGGTCTCGGCGAGCGCCGTCTCGAGGGCGGCGCGCGCGTCCTGCCGGCGGCGGAGCTCCTCGCGGTAGCGCGAGATGAGCAGCAGCCCGTAGTCGGTCCCGGCGCCGAACAGGAGGATCACCATGAGCGAGGTGGCCTGCCCGGAGAGCGTCGTGTCCAGGCGTTGGGCGCCGAGCGCCAGGATGCCGCCGGCCACGAAGTAGCCGAAGCCGACGGTGAGGAGGGGCACGAAGGGGAGGACCGGCGAGCGGTAGATCAGGAGCAGGAGGACGAGCACGAGGATGACGGTGCCGACCAGCAGCTTGACGTCGGCGTTGAGGAAGATCTCGAAGACGTCGGTGATCAGGCCGCCCGGGCCGGTCACGCGCACCTGCATGCCGCCGACCGAGGTGCCGAAGTGCTCGCGGATCCGGCCCACCGCGTCGCGGAAGCTCTCCTCGCCGGGCGTGCCCCCGAGGCTCGCGAAGATGAGCGCCCCGCGCCCGTCCTCGGAGTACTCGACGCGGGCGCCGCTCACGCGCTCCCCGCCGCTCTCGAGCCAGGCCTTGGCGCCCTCGACGGCCTGCGTCTGCTCGTCGGTGAACGGCGCCTCGGCGCTGAACACGACGATGACGGGCGTGCCCTCGGCATCGGGGAAGGACGCCTGCTGCAGGGCCTCGGCGCGCTTGCTCTCGAGGTCCGCCGGCAGCGTCCTCGAGGCGTCGTTGGTCGTCACGCTCTGCAGGCTGGGCCCGGCGGCGAGGAGGCCGGCGGCGACGACCCACGCGGCGATGACGATCAGCGGGTGCCTTCCCCTGGTCGACCAGGTGATGATGCGTCGCATGTCCGGAGCCCCCCGGGCCGTGCCCGTGTCGTTGTCGGGTGTCGGGCACGAATCATATCCGCCTCCGGGCGGTGGCGGAGGCGGGGCGGCGGCGCCGCGTCGCGCGCCGGCGGCCGCCGATGTCGGCCGCCGCCGGCACGCCGGGTCGCGCCCCGCTGTGAATCGGGTACCATAGTCTCGTGCCCTCGCCCGGGGGCGGGGCCAGTCCGTCGAAGCACGCGTCCCGGCGACGCGACCGCCGTTGTCCGCGGCGTCCCC
>JAZBOM010000147.1:0-2384 GCA_036351205.1 Thermoleophilia bacterium
CGGGGAGGAGGCGACGGTCGCGCTCGGCGCCGGGGACACCCGGGTCACCGCCTACGGCCCCGCCGCCAGCGCCCACGACACGCGCCTCATCGACGGCGAGCAGGCGGCACCGGAGATCTTCAGCGAGCGCGGCACCGGCATCGGCGGCTACGCGGCCGCCACGGCGGCCCCGCCGCTGCGCGTCGAGGAGGTCGACGACGGCGAGCAGCTCGCCCTCGCGTCGGCGGACGGCGAAGAGCGCGACGCGGCGGCCGACGGCGAAGCCCACGCGGACGCCGAGTCCGGTCCGTTCGCCGCCGAGACCCCGCGTCGCACGTGGCGGCTGCCCGACCCGGAGATCCTGCGCCGCCTCGGCGAGGGCAGCGGCGAGCCGCCGGCGACGATCGAGGAGGGCTCGCGGCGGCTCATCGAGACCCTGGGCCACTTCGGCATCGCCGCGAGCCTCCTGGGCACGGTCTCGGGCCCGCGCGTGACGCGCTACGAGCTGCAGCTCGCCCCCGGCATCAAGGTCAGCCGGGTCGCCGGACTCAAGGACGACCTCGCCTACTCGCTGGCCGCGACCGAGATCCGCGTGCTCGCCCCGATCCCCGGCAAGACCGCGGTCGGCGTCGAGGTGCCCAACACGCAGGCCAACTACGTCGCCCTGGGCGACATCCACGGCCCCTTCCCGCAGAACGCCTCGCCGCTCGCCTTCTGGCTCGGCAAGGAGATCACCGGCAGGGCCGTGCTCGCCGACCTCGTGAAGATGGTGCACCTGCTCATCGCCGGCACCACGGGCTCGGGCAAGAGCGGCTGCATCAACGCCCTCATCAGCTCGATCCTCCTGCGCGCCACACCCGACGACGTGCGCATGATCATGATCGACCCGAAGAAGGTCGAGCTCTCGAACTTCGACGGCATCCCGCACCTGCTCGCCCCGGTCGTCACCAACATGAAGCAGGCCAACTACGTGCTCGAGAACATCTGCCGCGAGATGGACCGCCGCTACGAGGTCATGTCGCGCGAGGGCAGCGCCCAGAACCTGCGCGAGCTCAACAAGAAGCGCGAGCGCCGCGGCGAGGAGCCGCTGCCCTACATCATGGTCGTGATCGACGAGCTCGCCGACCTGATGATGGTGGCCCCGGCCGAGGTCGAGGACACGATCACGCGCCTCGGGCAGCTCGGCCGCGGGGCCGGCATCCACCTCGTGGTCGCCACGCAGCGCCCCTCGGTCGACGTGGTCACCGGCATGATCAAGTCGAACATCCCTTCGCGCATCGCCTTCGCCGTCTCGTCGCAGACCGACTCGCGGGTGATCCTCGACCAGGGCGGGGCCGAGAGCCTGCTGGGCAACGGCGACATGCTCTTCCACCCGCTGGGTCACTCGCGGCTGCTGCGCGTGCAGGGCGCCTTCATGTCTCCCGGCGAGCTGAAGCTGATCACCGAGCACTGGAAGCAGCAGGCCAAGCCCGAGTTCCAGGAGGACCTGCTCGAGAACCCGGCCCTGCAGGACACCGAGGCTCCGCAGGGAGGGGGCGGCGACGAGCTCCTCGCCGAGGCGATCCGCACCGTGGTGAGCACGGGGGCGGCGTCGGTCGCCCTGCTGCAGCGCCGCCTGCGTGTGGGCTACGCGCGCGCCGGGCGCCTCGTCGACATCATGGAGCAGATGGGCATCATCTCGGGCTTCGACGGCAGCAAGGCGCGCGGCGTGCTGATCACCGAGGACGACCTCCCGGCCACGCTGGCCGCACTCGACGGCGGCGACGCGGCCCTGCCGGCGCCCGAAGCGGCGCCGGAGGAGGCGCTGGTCGCGGAGGAGTGACCCGCGCGGCGCACGATTGCGATGCCGGCGAGGGCTGACTAGACTCTGGCTTCGGGCCGCGGTCGGGTGTGCCTACCGGCCCCGACGTCCCTCGAGACCACAGAGGCGGGCGAGAGTGTTCGAGATCGGCACGACGTTGCGCGAGGCGCGGGTGCGCCGCAAGCTGACGCTCCAGCAGGTCGAAGAGGACACGAAGATCCGCGTCAAGTATCTCCAGGCGATGGAGAACGAGGACTTCGACGTCATGCCCGGGGCGACCTACGTCAAGGGCTTCCTGCGCACCTACGCCACCTACCTCGGCCTCGACGCGCGCATCGTGCTCGACGAGTACACGTCGCGCCTCGGCCCGCGTGATGTGCACCAGCCGTTCAGCGGCTCGTCGGCTCTGCGCCCGCGGGTGCACCGGCGCCGCAACACCCTGCTCTTCGTCGCCGTCCTCTGCCTGTTGATCCTCGCCGTGCTCTACACCCTGGGTCTGGGCCGCGAGCAGGCCGAGGAGGCGCCCCCCACGCGTCCCGAGGCGCTCGGCATCGAGAGCACCTCGCCCTCGCCGACGAAGTCGCCCGAGGCGACCCCTTCGCCC
>JAZBOM010000148.1:0-3568 GCA_036351205.1 Thermoleophilia bacterium
ACTCCCGAGGCCCGCCGCGGTGCCCGGGAGGCCCGTCGGGGGGCCCGTCGGGCGGGCCTCCCGCGGCTCGCCGAAGCCCTCGGCGGCGAGGCGCGCGATGGCGGCGAGGGCTTCCTCCGCCTGCGGTCCGCTGGCGCGCAGCAGCAGCTCGTCGCCGAAACGAGCGCCCAGCGTCGCCACGGCGTTCAGGCTGCGCGCGCTCACGGGCCCGCGGCCGGCGCTGACGTCGGTCACGGTGACGTCGGCGTCGAAGCCGGCGGCGGTCCGCACGAGGAGGGCGGCCGGCCGTGCATGCAGGCCCAACCGGCTGTCGACCGTCAATCGCAGGGACGGCCCTGCGGGGGGGAGCGTCCCGGGCGGCTCCGCGGACGGGAGCGGCCCCGACTGTCCCGCCGTCCCCGCCACCGGCTGCCCGGCGGGCTGCGGCTGCGCCCCTGGGCGCTCCGCTCCCCGGGCCGGCGTCGCCGCCTCGGGCGTCGCTTCCCCGCCCGTCTGTGGCGAGGCCAGGTGGGCGGCCTTGGCGTCCAGCGCCGCCCCGGCCTCCTCGGCGACCCGCTCGAGCGGGTCGCCGAGAGAGGCCGCCACCGCGGCTGCCACCGCGCCCTCCACGAACGGTGCCGCCACGAGGCGGACGCGGGCCCGGCGCTCCTCGGGCAGCAGGTCCAGGGCCATCTCGGCCGAGAGAACGGCGCTGCCGAGGTCCATGAGGACGAGGACACCGTCCTCCGACCAGACCCCCTCGACCGCGCGCCGCACGAGCATCGCGTCGGTCCCCAGCACCGCGTCGGTCGCGACCCCCGCGTCGGCTCCGACTGCTCCATCGATCGCGACCGCCGCCTCGTTCCCCCGTGGCGCGCCGGCGCCGCGTACAGCGTCGGATCCGTGCGCCGTGTCGGCCCCGTGCACCGCGTCGGCCCCGGCGGCTCCGTCGGCGCCGACGGTCGCGTGGGGCGCCGCGGCCCTGTCCAGACCCCCGGCGACGGCGATCCGCACCTCGCCCCCGGCCACCTGAGCCGCGAGCTCGGCCGCGCCCTCGGCGAGCTTGGCGCTGTGGCAGACGAGGACGAGCCCGACCACGGTCACGCCTCGGGGTGCTCTGGGTCGTCCGCGGCGGTCCCCTCGCCGCCGGCGAGCGTCTCCGCGGCCGTCCTCATGAGGAGCCACGCGGACGTCGCCCCGGGATCCTGGTGCCCGGCGCTCCGTTCGCCGAGGTAGCTCGCCCGGCCCTTGCGCGCGACCAGCGGGATCGTCGCCTGCATCCCGCGCTCGGCGGCGTCCGCCGCCCGCGACAGCGCCTCGCGCGCGGCCGCCCCCGCGGCGGCGGCGGCGCGCAGCGCCGCCGCCGCGGGGACCAGCGCGTCGACCATCGTCTTGTCCCCGACCTCGGCCTTGCCGCGCGCCTGGACGCCCGCGACGCCCGCGCCGACCACCCGCGCCCACTGCTGCAGCGTGAACCCCGGGGTCGCCCCGGGCGTGCCGCCGGTCGGCGGGGACTCCTCGCCGACATCCGGGCCGGGCGAGTCCTCGCCGACCTCCGAACCGGGGGACTCCTCGCCGGCCGCCTTGCCCATCTGCAGGAAGAGCGTGCCGTAGAGCGGACCCGCGGCGCCCCCGACGGTGGACACCAGCGTCATCCCGACCCCTTTGAGCAACGCGCCGGTGCCGCCGGCGACGAGTCCGTCGAGCTTCGCGAGCACCGCCTGCATGCCGCGGTCCATGTTCACGCCGTGGTCGGCGTCACCGATGGCGGCGTCGAGCTCCGTGAGGTGGTCGCGCGCCTCGGCCACCGTCGCGGCGAAGGCCCGCAGCCAGGCGGCGATGCCGGCAGTGGAGACGGTCTCGCTCATGCGCCCCACCGCAGCCCGGGGGTGTCCACCGGCGCGTCCCAGAGCGCCGTGAGCTCGTCGTCGAGGCGCAGCAGCGTGATCGAGCAGCCGGCCATGTCGAGCGAGGTGATGAACGAGCCGACGAGGTTGCGGGTGATGGTGATGCCCCTGCCGTCGAGCAGCCGGCGCAGCTCGTTGAAGACGATGTACAGCTCCATGAGCGGCGTGCCGCCCATACCGTTCACGAAGGCGAGCACGGTGTCGCCGGCGCCGAACGGCAGGTCGTCGAGCACCGGCGCCGCCAGCAGCTCGACGGCCTCGTGCGCGGTGACCACCTCGCGCCGCTCCCTGCCCGGCTCGCCGTGGATGCCGATGCCGAGCTCGATCTCGTCTGGGCCGAGCTCGAAGGTGGGCTTGCCGGCCATCGGGGTCGTGCACGAGGTCAGGGCCAGCCCCATGCTGCGTCCTTCGGCGTTGACCCTGCGGCAGAGCTCGGTCACCGCGCCCAGCGGCCGGCCCTGCTCGGCCGCCGCCCCGCAGATCTTCTCGGCCAGGACGGTGGCGCCGACGCCCCGCCGGCCGGCCGTGTACAGGCTGTCCTGCACGGCCACGTCGTCGTCGATCACGACCTGCTCGACGGTGATGCCCTCGTCCCGGGCCAGCTCCGCCGCCATCTCGAAGTTCATGACGTCGCCGGTGTAGTTCTTGACGATGTGCAGCACGCCGGCGCCGCCGTCGACCGCCTGTGTGGCGGCGAGCATCTGGTCGGGTGTCGGTGAGGTGAAGACCTCGCCCGGGCAGGCCGCGTCGAGCATGCCCGGGCCCACGAACCCGTTGTGCATCGGCTCGTGGCCGGACCCGCCGCCCGAGACGAGCGCCACCTTGCCCGCCACGGGTGCGTCGGCGCGCACCACGTAGGCCGGATCGGTATGCATCGTGACGCGGTCGTGGTGCGCCGCCGCGAACCCTTCGAGCGCCTCGCGCACGACGTCCTCGGGCCGGTTGATGAGCTTCTTCATCGTCCCTCCTCATGGTCGAGGCGCCGGTCTGCCCGCTCGGCCTGCGGCAGGGAGTCCCCGCCGGCCGTGCGCGCGGCCCGCACCGCGTCGTCGAGCGCCTGCGCCCACTCGTCGCGTTCGGTGAGCGCCCACGCGGCCGCGTCCTCGAGGCCGTGGGCGTCGCGCCAGGTGACGCGGAGCAGCGGCTTCACCGAGTACCTGCCGGCGTGCCGCTTGGTGGTGTCCACGTGCAGGACGGCGGCGAGCGGGATCACCAGCCGCCGCTCCGGCGACCACATGTCGAAGCGCAACTCGTCGGCGGTGAGGATCAGGACGCCGTCGCCGCGCAGCTGACCGCGGCCGGCCGACACGACACCGTAGAACTGGGTCATGGGGGCGACGCGCAGGGTATCGGTCCCGCCGCGGGAGGCCGCCTCCATCGCCTCGGGCAGGCGGCGGCGTGCCAGACGCGCGATGAACCACATCGTGACCCCCGAGATGACGAAGGCCAGCGCCACCGCCACGAGCAGCCAGAGCAGCATCGTCGTCACGGGGTCGACGGTCCCTTCGTCAGACGCGGCGCTCGGCGACGAGCCGGGCGAAGTGCTCGAACGAGCGGTCGTACGTGCGCTCGCCGTCGGCGTCGAAGACGCAGCCCGGCAGCTCGCGCATGCGCAGGTGGTACTGCACGCAGTCGCAGCACACCCCTTTGCGCGCACACGGCTCGTACGTGCAGGTGCATCG
>JAZBOM010000149.1:0-3965 GCA_036351205.1 Thermoleophilia bacterium
GATCAGCGCATCACGAACAAGCGAGCCTGACACGGACGCGTGAGCCGCATATAGCACCGTCCACGCGAACGCAGCCGCAGCAGCCAAGGCGGCAGCAACCACCAGCGTCGTATAGCCTCGCTCAGAACCAGACAAGGCACCCCTTCCCGCAAGTGCCTAGTCTATCGGCGGCGAGAGCCGATTGCTTGAAGCTGAATCGCGGTCAGTGCATCTTGGTGCTCCCCCCCGCAGTGACGAGGGCGAACACCAGTGAGACGAGAACGCTTTCGATTCTCTTCATGGAGACAGGCTCCGTACCTTGGATCGCGGTCAGTGCATCTTCATTGGGCTACGCATCTGAATCCCCCTTCAGGTTCCGGCCAGAAGTGCCGATTACATTGGGTTGACGATTCTGCGCCGGAGCGTATCCACATCTGGCAACACAGACCCTGACTTTCCCTTTGGACATACGGGGCAAATCGTAGGCCCGATGTTGCCATCTCGGACAACACAATTTGGACAAGCCTTGCCCGGCTGCCCCGGAGCAGGTTGAATGACGGACGGGCATCCCCGAGGAGCGACGGACGAAGCGTCGTGTCGCCGCGCGTCCCTTCGGTGACCACGGGGAGCAAGAGAGGAGCACGCCGACGGACGTAGAGGCAGCAGCGAGGACGACCAGCGTCGCGGAGACGGCGCCGCGAGGCTTGGCGCGCAACGGCAACTTCCTGCTGCTCTGGGTCGGCCAGTTCGTCTCGCAGGTCGGTGACAGGCTCGCTATGGTCGCCTTCCCCTGGCTCATCTACCAGCGCACGGGCTCGGCCATGTCGACGGGCGTGATCCTCGCGCTCTACACGCTCCCGTACATCTTCATAGGGCCGTTCGCCGGCGTCGTGATCGACCGGGCGGACAAGCGCCGGCTCCTCATCGCCTCGGACATCGTGCGCGCCGGCCTGGTGGCTCTCGTGCCGGTGGCCGCACGCTGGGACCTCACCGCCGTGTACGGGCTGGCTCTGCTCGTCGCGTCGGTGAACGTGTTCTTCGACCCGTGCAAGCTGGCGCTCCTGCCCGACGTCGTCGAGGAGCGCCAGCTCCTCCGCGCCAACTCCGTGCTCGCGACCGGCGAGACGCTCACCGAGGTCGTCGGCTACGCGACGGCAGGCTTCGCCCTCGCGTGGGTCTCGACGGCGACGGCCTTCAGGATCGACGCCGCGACGTTCCTCGTCTCCGCCGTCGCCTTCATCCTGATGCGCTACCGGCGTCCGCTGCGGGCGACGGCGGAGCACACCGCACTCTCGGTACGACGCGAGATCGGCGAGGGGCTCGACTTCGTGCGCCGTCACCGCGGCCTGCTGCTCAACACCCTGCTCGTGATCGTCGCGACCCTGGGCATCGGCGCGACCTACCCGCTCACCTTCTTCTTCGCCGTCGACGTGCTCGACGGGGGGACGGCGGCGTTCGGCCTCTTCGAGGCCTCGATCGCTGCCGGCTTCCTGGCCGGCTCACTGCTCCTGGCGACCTTGGACGCGCGGGTGCCGAAGGGCTACGCGATCCTCGGCGGCCTGGCGGCGGCCGGGGCGGCCTACGGTCTCGTCGCCCTCACCGACACCGTCTGGGCGGCCTGCATCTTCTTCGCCGCGGCGGGTGTCGCCAACGCGGCCGCGCTGATCGCGATCGACACGTACGTGCAGGCGATCGTGCCCGAGGCGCTGCGCGGCCGCGTCTGGACCATGCGCTTCACCTTCACCCAGGGTGCCTACGCGGTGTCGGTGCTGGCCGGAGGCGGGCTCGCCGGCTTCGTCGACATCCGCCTGCTGCTCGTGGTGGCGGGGGCGATCATCGCCGTACCGGCCCTGGTCGGCTTCTTCTCGCGCACGCTGCGCGAGGCCTGACCCGGGCGTGATAGCCTCTGGGCGCCGGCCGGGCGTGGCGAAGTCGACACCGCCCGGCCGCGAAGGAGCCACCTGTGGGATCCCCGATGGATGAGACGCGCCCCACCGACGGCGCGACAGACGACGTCACGGCTGCGGCTGGGACCCCGGCGGACGAGGGCACGGTCGGTGCGGGCGAGGGCGCCGCGGCGGTCGACGGCGCCTCCGACGGCGCCGCGGCAGTTGACGGCACCTCCGAGGGCGCCGGCGACGGCCGTACCAGGTGGGGCCAGATCATCGTCATCTCCGCCGGCGGTTTCGTCGTGTGGACCGGCTTCGGCGCGATCCTGCCCTACCTGCCGATCTTCCTGCAGGAGCAGGCCCACAGCTCGCTCTTCATGATCGGGCTCATCGCCTCGATGCTCTACCTGGGCACGCTGCTGTTCGCGTCGCCGATGGGCTGGCTGAGCGACCAGATCGGCCGCAAGCCCGTGCTGGTCTCGGGCATCGCGCTCTACGCGGTCGCGACCTTCCTCTTCACGCGGACGACCGACCCCGTGTGGTTCGTCCTCTTCCGCCTGCTCGAGGGCGTCGGCACCGCGGCGGTGATGCCCGCCGGCCAGGCGTTCATCGCCGACGTCAGCAGTGAGGCCGACCGCAGCAAGGCCTTCGGCCTGCTGACGACCGCGCAGTTCGGCGGGCTGATCGCCGGTCCGGCGCTCGCGCCTCCCCTCTATCACCTCGGTGGCGGGGGCCAAGGCGGCTTCTACCTCATCTTCTACTTCGGCGCAGTCCTCTCGGCCATGGCGGCCGTGGCCGCCTTCGCCCTGCTCAAGGAGCCGCCGCGGCGACCTCGAACGGCCGATGAGCGGCGCGAGAACCGCCGCCTCCTGCCGCCGCGTGCGGTGTTGCTCTCCCCCGCCGTCCTCGCCTTTCTGCTGGTCGCCTTCACCAGTCACTTCGCCATGGGTGCCTGGGAGGTGATCTGGAGCCTGTACCTCAAGGAGCTCGGCGCCTCGATGACGTACATCGCCGCCACCTGGATCGCGTTCAGCGTACCGATGCTGCTGGCGTTCTTCGGGGGTGTCCTGGCCGACCGCCACAACCGCTTCCTCCTGATGTTCGTCGGCTACTCGATCTCCGCCGTCGCGTGGATCCTCTACGGCACCACCACGAACCTGCCGCTCTTCCTCGCGGTCAACGTGATCGAGGGCTTCGCCATCGCCTTCTCGTGGCCCGCCAAGCAGGCGTTCTTCGTCCAGGTGGTGGTGCGGCGCTGGCTGGGGACGCTGCTCGGGGTCGAGAACTCGTCGATGCAGCTCGCCGGACTGCTCGGCACCCTCTCGGCGCCGATCATCTACGGCTGGATCGGCGGGTACGTCATGGCCGTCGGCGGCATCGTCAACCTCGTGGGTCTGGCAATCGCCGCGCCGATCCTCTACCGCTCCTACGAGCGCGTGCGGCACGAGGCGCCGGAGGGCGGCGCGGTCTCCGTCACCGGCGGCGCGTAGCGGGCGATGTGCCCTGGGTCGGGCCGGTCGGCGTCAGTCGGACCGGCCCGTGCGACCGGGCCGTGCCGGTCGGCGTCAGTCGAACCGGCGCACCTCGCGATAGAGCGTGTCGCGCTGGACCGGGGTGAAGCCGGCGGCGCGGATGAGGCGCACCATCTCGTCCACCGTGATGGTGTGGCTCACCCCCGCCGCCTTGACGACGTTCTCCTCGATCATCGTCGAGCCCATGTCGTTGGCGCCGAAGGCGAGCCCGAGCTGGCCGACCCTGAGACCCTGCGTCACCCACGAGGCCTGCACGCTGGGCACGTTGTCGAGGTAGAGCCGGCTCACGGCCAGCAGGCGCAGGTAGTCGACACCGGTGGCGGGCACGTGGCCCTCCTCGAGGGCCGTGTTGCCCGCCTGGAAGGTCCACGGGATGAACGCGGTGAAGCCCCCGGTCTCGTCCTGAAGGCTACGGATGCGGCGGAGGTGCTCGACGCGCTCTGCCGGCGTGTCGAGCGAGCCGAACATCATCGTCGCCGTCGTCCTCATGCCGAGCCCGTGCGCCACGCGCATGACGTCGAGCCAGGTGTCGGTCCCGATCTTGTGGGGGCTGATGGCCTGGCGC
>JAZBOM010000150.1:0-7703 GCA_036351205.1 Thermoleophilia bacterium
CCGCGGCCGTACGAGATCGTCGTGCTCTCCGACCACGGCCAGACGCAGGGCGCGACCTTCAAGCAGCGCAACGGCTACGGCCTCGACGAGCTCGTGCGCCGCTCGCTCCGCGAGGGCGTGGTCGCGCCCGTTCGCGCCGGCGACGAGAACGACACGGCCGTGACCCGCGCCTTCGAGGAGGCGACCGGCCACAAGGGCAAGGAGCGGGCGAAGAACGACGTCAGCGGCGAGGACGTCATCGTGCTGGGGTCGGGCAACCTCGGCCTCGTCTACCTCATGGAGGAACGCCGGCGCCTGACCCGCGAGGAGATCGACGAACGACACCCCGACCTGCTGCCGGCGCTCGCCTCGCACCCCCACGTCGGCTGGCTGCTCGTGCGCTCGGCCGAGCACGGCCCCGTCGTGCTCGGCCCCCGCGGCACGCGCTACCTGAGCGACGGCCGCGTCGAGGGCGAGGACCCGTTGGCGCCGTTCTCGCCCACCGCGGCGCTCCACTTGCTCCGCAGCGACGGCTTCCCCAACGTCGCCGACATCATGATCAACAGCTTCTACGACGCCCAGCTCGACGAGGGCTGCGCCTTCGAGGAGCTCATCTGCTTCCACGGCGGCATGGGCGGCCCGCAGACCCGGGCCACATTGCTGCACCCGATCGGGCTGCCGTACCCCGACGAGACCATCGTCGGAGCCGAGGCACTGCACGGCGTGCTCTGGGGATGGCGCGAGGCACTGCAGGGTGACGGCGGAGCCGACCGCGCCGACCGGTCCGCGACGAGCGCGGTCGGGCAGTCGGCGCCGGGCGCAGCCGAGCCGCCAGACCCTGCCACGGCAGACTAGGACGCGCCGGAGAGGGCCCATGAAGGGCTGCGGCTGCATCCTCGGCGTCGTCGTGCTGGTCGTCCTGGCCTTGCTGCTCGTGCTCTTCGCGAGCCTGTCGCACTGGGGCCTGGACGAGCTGACGGGCACTTGGGCGTCGTCGAAGGCGACAGGCGGCGACCGCGAGGGCTTACGCGGCGCCCAGGACCGGCTGCGCGTCGAGTACGTGGGCGACTCCGGCGGGCTCTTCGGAGGGCCCACCCATGTCACTGTCGACGGCACGGTCGGGGACCGACGCTTCGCCGCCCGGGTCGAGGTCGGCGCCTGGTCGGTGCCGTGGCAGGAGCTGCGCCTCGACCTCGACGACGGTCGCTGGACGCTCGAGGTCGACGACGGGCGGCTGGTCGTCACCGACCCCGACGGCCGCGAGGCGAAGCTCGGCCGGATCCGCTAGGCCCCGCGTCCCGTCGCCTCGCCTCCGCCTAGCGCTTCGCTCCCCCGCGCCGCGATCCGTCGTGCGGCAGCACGCCGAGCTGGGAGCGCGACCGCGGACGCTTCTCGACGTCGACACGCCCACGCCCGAACGCGTCCATCCTGCCCCAGCGCCCGGGGATGTCGAGCAACTCGAGACGGCCGATGCTGCTCGGCAGCACCGGGTCGACGATGAGGTGCTCACCGCTCGGCTCGAGACCGAGCATCGTCCGCAGAAGCAGCAGCGGAGTCCCCGTCGACCAGGCCTGCGGGCTGCACGCCGTTGGGTACTGCACCGGGTACTTGGTGAACTCGCGCGCGTAACCGCCGAACGCTTCGGGCAGGCAGCCGTCGAAGCACTGGGCCGCGTCGAGGATGCCGGCGGCGATGCGCGCCGCCTCCTCCTTGAAGCCGTACCGCCTCAGGCCCCAGGCGATGAACGAGCAGTCGAACGGCCAGACCGTACCGACGTGATAGCCGATCGGGTTGTAGCGCCCCTGCGTCTCGGCGAGCGTCCGCACACCCCACCCGCTGAACATCGCCGGCGACATGAGGTGCCGGGCGATGGCCTTCGCCTTGGACTTGTCGACGATGCCGCTCCACAGCAGGTGACCGATGTTCGAGGCCAGAGCGTCGACCTGGCTGCCGTCCGCGTCCAGGGCCAGGGCGTAGTACTGGCCGCCGGCGACCCAGAAGTCGCGGTTGAAGCGCCGCTTGAGCGCCGCCGCCTCCTTCTCGAGCCGGTCGGCGTAGGCGGGGTCGCGCCACACCTCGCGCGCCAGCCGGGCGCCGCGCACCTTGGCGTCGTACGCGTACCCCTGCAGTTCGCAGGTCGCGCGCGGGAACCCGGGAAGGCGCCCGTTGCGGTACGAGATCGAGTCCCAAGAGTCCTTCCAGCACTGGTTCTCGAGCCCCGTCGTCTCGTTGCGCCGCTCATAGGCGACGTAGCCGTTGTGCTGCAGGTCGGCGTAGTCGTCGATCCACGCGAGGGCGGCTCTCGCCACCCCCTCGAAGGTGCGCACCAGCTTGGTGTCGCCGGTCCAGCGCTCGTACTCGTCGAGGAGCACGACGTAGAGCGGCGTCGCGTCGGCCGAGCCGTAGTAGGGCGAGTGCGGGCGCTCCTCGAACGCGGTCATCTCGCCGAAGCGCAGCTCGTGCAGGATCCGGCCCGGGTCCTCGTCGCGGAAGTCATCGCAGCGCGACCCCTGCCAGATCCCCAGGGCGGCCAGCGTCGTGCGCGCGAGGTCGGGCGCGAACGGCAGCGCCTGCAGGCTGGTGAAGATGCTGTCGCGGCCGAACATCGTCATGAACCACGGCAACCCCGCGGCGGGCAGGTAGTGGCCGGGCAGCGCCACCGGCGAGAAGCGCAGGGCCGCGAGGTCGACGAGGCTGCGCCGGTAGGTCTGCTTGAGGGGGTCCCAGTCGCAGTCCAGGCGCGGGGCCTCATCAATCCATCGTTCGAGGCTGAGCTCCATGTTGGGGCGAGCCTTCTTGGCCGTGCGACCGTACTTGGGACGCTCCGCGCTCGTACCCCGGACGCCGTGCCCGAGGGCCACGTCCAGGTCGGTCGTCCACTGTCCGTGAGGCTCGACGTGCACGGCGAACGTCAGGCCGCCCTCGTCGATCGCGCACGCTTCGGACGCCGAGATCCAGGTCTCGCGCACGAAGGTCTCGCGGCGGTAGCCGAGGACCAGCCTGCCGTCCTCGACGCGGGTGAAGTACTCGCCCTTCTTCGCGAGCGCGTCCTTGACCTCGAAGAGATCGGCGAAGTCGGAGGCCGCCTCGACGCGCACCTCCAGGTCGACGGCTTCCTCGCCGTGGTTCATCACCGTGAGCTCCTCGTGGAAGCCGCCGCCCACGGCCCTCTCGCGGATCACCGACAGCTTGGCGTCGACGTACACGGTCGCCGACCCCGGCACGAGGAAGAACCGCGCCTCGAAGTACTGCAGGTCGTCCACCGACAGCGAGTCGAGGCGCTCACCGTCCACGGTCAGCACCCACTTCGAGAGGAAGCGCGTGTCGAACGAGAAGAGACCGGTCGGGTCGGTCGACGACGCCTCGACGTCGCCGCTGGCGTCACTCACGACGAACGTGTTGCCGTCGAGGATCTTCACCTCGTCGCTCACGACTGCCTCCTCGCGTAACCGGCAGCGGGTACATCGGCGCCCACGGTCGCGCCCGGCGTGAGCCGCTGGAGGACGACCAGCAGCAGCACCCGGCCCTCGGCCTCGACGGCGCCGCGCAACAGCGCGGCCATCATGTTCGTCTCGCCGCTCAGCACGGCGGCGA
Organism: Thermoleophilia bacterium; assembly: GCA_036351205.1. GTDB lineage: Bacteria > Actinomycetota > Thermoleophilia > UBA2241 > UBA2241 > UBA2241. Next base: position 3,574 of record JAZBOM010000150.1, read on the forward strand.
ACGTGGCGGCGTCGGCGCGCAGGACACAGTCGGGCTCGCCGCCCTCGCCGCCCTCGCTGGTCACGGTCACGGCGCCCTTGCGGATGGTGAGGTACCACTCTTCGGTGCGTCCGGCGTCCTCGACGTCGAGGCGGAGGACACCGTTGACGGCGGCCGGCAGAGGCCGCTCGCGAGACCGCGCCGCCAGCGCCTCGAGAAGATCCTGCACTCGTGCGGTCATGGTGCTCATCTCCTTCTAGAGACCCGTGTTCCACTGGGACATGCCGCCGTCCACGTAGTAGGTGCTGCCGGTGACGTAGGCCGACTCGCCCGAGGCGAGGAAGACGGCGACCGAGGCGACCTCGTCGGGCTCGCCGAGACGGCCGGCCGGGATCACCGCCTGCAGCTCGTGCAGCAGCTCGCCGTCGCCCAGGGTGCGCTTGTTGATCGGCGTCGCGATGGCGCCCGGGGCGATGTCGTTGACGGTGATGCCGTGCCCCGCGAGCTCCTGGCAGACGGTGCGGGTGAACATGCGCATGCCGCCCTTGGAGGCGGTGTAGGTGCTGTAGTGCAGGAAGGGGACGTCCTCGTGGATGGAGGACACGTTGACGATACGACCGCCGCCGCCGGCGTCGATCATGAGCTTGGCGGCGGCCTGCGCGGCGAAGAAGGCGCCCTTGAGGTTGACCCCGAGCACCAGGTCGTAGTGCGCCTCGCTCACCTCGAGGAAGGGCTCGCGGATCTCGACCCCGGCGTTGTTCACGAGGATGTCGAGGCGGCCGAGCGCCTCGTGAGCTTCGCGCACGAGGCGCTCGGCCTCCGCCGCCTCGCCGACGTTGGCGCCGAGTGCGACCGAGGTCCGCCCCATCGCGGCGATCTCGGCCGCGACCCGGCGTGCGTTGTCGCCGCCGTGGTGGTAGTGCACGGCCACGTCGGCGCCCTCGCGCGCGAAGCGCAGGGCGATGGCCTGCCCGATCCCGCTCGAGCTCCCGGTCACGAGTGCTGCCTTGCCTTCGAGTCTCATCTTCATCCTGCCTTTCTGCGCTCAGCCGGCGAACGCGTGGGTGGGGAGGCCGGCGACGCCTGGGTCCAGGCGCAGCAGAGCGCCGGCGAGTGGTTGTTCGACCGCCCGAGCGGGGCTGAGGCCCTCGCGCCGCGTCGTCACGTACAGGTCGCGGAGCTCCGCTCCACCGAAACAGCAACTCGTGACCATGGCCACGGGCAGTCGCACCTCGGCGGCGAGCTCGCCGTCGGGGGTGTAGCGATTCAGACCCCAGCCGCCGTGCAGGGCGACCCAGACGCCGCCCTCGGCGTCGACGGCGAGGCCGTCGGGGACGGCGCCCGCGACCTCTACGGCGGCGAAGGGCCGGCGGTCCTCGAGGGCCCCCGTCGCCGGATCGAGGTCGAAGACGTCGACACGGCGGGTGGGACTGTCGATGAAGTAGAACCGGCGCCCCGAGGGGCTCCAGCCGAGCCCGTTCGAGATCGTCGTCCCGGTGAGGACGGTGGTCACGCTCAGGTCCGGGTCGACCCGATAGAGCGCGGCCACCGGGGAGCGCTCGTCGAGCGCCATGGTGCCGACCCACAGCCTCCCCGCCCGGTCGCAGGCGCCGTCGTTCGTGCGCGTCTCGGTCCGCTCGGGCTCGATAGCGACCAACCTGCGCGAGCGCCGGTCGTCGAGGAGGTGCAGGCCGTCGGGCAGCCCCACGACGACGCCCCCCTGCCGCCGCGGCAGGGCGAGGCTGACGACGTCGGCGGCCTGCCGCGTCGTGTCCGTCCCGGTCGCGGGATCGTAGCGGTGGACGAGCTTCGCCGGGATGTCGACCCAGAGCAGCGTGGCCGAGGCCGCGTCCCACCGCGGTCCTTCGCCGAGCCCGGCGGTGGGCAGCACGGCGATCTCGAAGTCTGTCCAGTGGGTCGCACTCACGCTGTCCCTCCTGTGAGGTGGCTGTCCCTCCTGTGAGGTGCCGCGCCATGACCCGGCCGGGAGCAGCGCTGCACGTGCATCCCCGTCGGCTACGACGCGCCGAGCTTGCCGCCGTCGGCGGCGTACGGGCCTGGTTGCGCCTCGAAACACGGCGCTCGGCGTCGACGGCAGCGCACCACGCGCCGTGGGTGCCGCCGCAGGGCACCCCTCGCAGACTACTTGGGATGCCGAGGGCTGTGACCTCGGGAAAGTACGAGCCTGTCGCTGGAGAACTACTGGGGCCGCCTGTCCGGCCCCGGGGGACCTGCCGGAGTCCGGACGCAGACCCTGACGGCAGGGCTCGAGCCGCGCAGGTCTCGTGTCTCGTACTTTTTCGGCGACCGGCCCCGTAGTATCCCGAGGTCACAGGCTCCCCGATCCCCGCTACTCTGCCCGTGACGACCCACGCCGCGGGCCGGCGGCGAGCGGCGGACCACGATCCGGCGGGCGCCGGAATCCCGTACGACGGTCTTGACGGGTCTCGACGGTGATCGGCGCACTGGTCCGGCGAGCCCCGGGCAGTGCGCTCTTGCGCCGAGCAGCTCCGTTCGGGAGTCGCCGTAACACGCGATCCCCGGGGACCGCCCTCACGAAGGAGGCAAACAATGAAGGTGATCATCGTCGGAGGAGTCGCCGGCGGCGCCTCCTGCGCGGCACGCCTGCGCAGGCTGGACGAGAAGGCCGAGATCGTCATGGTGGAGCGCGGACCCTACGTCTCCTACGCGAACTGCGGGCTGCCGTACTACATCGGCGGCGTGATCGAGCAGCAGTCGAGCCTCCTGGTCGCGACCGCGGACACCTTCCGCGACATGTTCGCCGTCGACGCCCGCACGAACTGTGAGGTCGTCGGCATCGCAGCGGGCGAGAAGACGGTGCAGCTCAAGGATGGCGCCACCGGAGCGGTGACCACTGAACGCTACGACAAGCTCGTGATCTCTCCCGGGGCGGCCCCCATCCGTCCGCCCCTGCCGGGTATCGACCTTCCCGGGATCTTCGGTGTGCGGACGGTGCCCGACGCCGCCCAGATCCGCGCCTGGATCGAGGAGCGCCGCGCCGCGGTGGGAGGCCTGGATTCCTACAGCGGCATCCAAGCGCGGCGGCGCAACCTGCGCGCCGTCGTCGTCGGCGGGGGCTTCATCGGCATCGAGACGGCCGAGAACCTGGTGGGGCTCGGCTTCGAGGTCACGCTGCTGCAACGCGGCGCGCAGATCATGTCGCCGCTCGATCCCGAGATGGCGCGCTACGTGGAGCGTCATCTGGAGAAGAACGGGATACGGGTCCTGCTGAACGACCCGGCGTCCGGGTTTCGGGAGGCCGCCGACGGGTCGCTCGAGGTCCTCTCACAGTCCGGCCAGGTCCACCCGGCGGACATCGTGGTCCTCGGCATCGGCGTGCGTCCCGAGACCGCGCTCGCGGAGATGGCCGGCATCGAGGTCGGCCGGCTCGGCGGCATCCGCGTCGACGACCAGATGCGCACGAGCGACCCGGACATCTTCGCCGTCGGCGACGCGGTCGAGAAGACGGACTGCATGACCGGCGAGGACTGTCTGGTCGCGCTGGCCGGGCCGGCGAACCGGCAGGGTCGGATCGTTGCCGAGGTGATCGCCGGGCGCGACTCGCGGTTCCGCGGCACGCAGGGCACCGCGATCCTCGGCGCCTTCGGGGGTGCGGTCGCCTGGACCGGTGTGAACGAGAAGACGCTCCGGCGCCTGGGCGACGAGGACTACGAGAAGATCTACCTCTACCCGAACTCCCACGCCGGGTACTACCCCGGCGCCACCCTGCTCGCCATCAAGGTCATCTTCCGCAAGTCCGACGGGCGGCTCCTCGGGGCGCAGGCCGTGGGCAGGGAAGGCGTCGACAAGCGGATCGACGCCATCGCGATGGCCATCCAGCTGGGCGCCACGGTCTACGATCTCGAGGAGTGCGAGCTCTGCTACGCGCCCCAGTTCGGCATGGCGAAGTCGCCGCCCAACTTCGCCGGCATGGTCGGCGCCGGCGTGCTCCGCGGCGACCTGCCGATCACCCACTGGGACGCGCTCGGCGATGGCTTCCTGCTGGACGTGCGCCATCCGGAGGAGCTCGCGCTCGAGCAGCTGCCGGGAGTCGTGAACATCCCCCTGGATGAGCTCCGCAGTCGTCTGGACGAACTGCCCGGCGATCGCGAGATCCTCGTCATCTGCAG
>JAZBOM010000151.1:0-3887 GCA_036351205.1 Thermoleophilia bacterium
CTGGTACCTGGTGCAGGATGGTGGCACCGTCTACACCGGTCTGCGCAAGACGACCGGGTGGCACAAACCGAGCTGGTTCCGCTTCGCCGGCGGCAACTCGGTCGGCATCTACGCGCTGCCGTACGTGCGTGCCGGGGTGCGGGTCAAGGTGCGCGGGCGCATCGCCTGCGAGACCTTCGGGACGGTGCCCGACCGCACGGTGCGGCTGCAGGGCCGGCGGCTCGGGGCGACCACCTGGTCGACGATGGCCAGCATGCGCACCGACGCCGAGGGGCGCTACCTCTTCACGCCCTCGGTGTGGCGGCCGATGCAGTACCGCGTCGTCTGGCCCGAGATCAAGACCAGCGACGTGCGCACGGTGCGGGTCTACTAGCGCCGACGGGCGCGCTGGGGCGCGGCGTTCAGCCCCGGCGGATCGCCGCGAGCACTCGTCTACCCCCGGCGGATCGCCGCGAGCAGCGCCTCGACCAGCTCGGCCTCGGGCACCGTCGCGACCTTCTCGCCGTGGGCGAAGAGCACGCCTTCGCCGGCGCCGCCGGCGATGCCGAAGTCGGCGTGGCGCGCCTCCTCGGGGCCGTTCACCCGGCAGCCCATGACGGCCACGGTCACGGGGCGCGCCGCGAGCTCGGGCTCGAGGGCCAGGCGGCGCTCGACCTCCTCCGCCAGGGCGACGATGTCGAGCTCGGTGCGCGCGCAGGTCGGGCAGCTGATCACGTCGGGGCCGCGCTCCCGCAGGCCCAGCGCGGCGAGGATCTTCCACGCCACCCGGACCTCCTCGACGGGGTCGGCGGTGAGCGACACGCGCAGCGTGTCGCCGATGCCCTCGGCGAGCAGCGCCCCGATGCCGACGGCGCTCTTGATCGTGCCGCTCCAGGCGGTGCCGGCCTCGGTGACGCCGACGTGCAGCGGCGCGTCGGTCTCCTGCGAGAGCAGGCGGTACGCGGCGATGGTCGTCGGCACCGACGACGACTTCACCGAGAGCTTGTAGCGCGTGAAGCCCCAGCCGTCGAACTGCCGCGCGTAGCCGAGCGCGGCCTCGACGAGCGCCCCCGCGGGGTCGCGCTCGGCCCTGCCGCGCAGGGCGCGCGGCAGCGAACCCTGGTTCACGCCGATGCGGATCGCCGCCCCGGCGGCGCCCGCCGCCTCGACGATCTCGCGCACGTGCTTCTCGGCCATCGTGCCGGGGTTGATGCGGATGCCGGCCGCGCCCTGCTCGAGGGCGTCGAGGGCGAGGCGCCAGTCGAAGTGGATGTCGGCGATGATCGGGACGGGGGCCTCGGCGACCACGCGGCCGAAGGCCGCGACGGCCGAGGCCTCCGGCAGGCTCACGCGCACAAGCTCGCCGCCGGCGTCGGCCAAGGCGCCCACCTGCGCCAGCGTCGCCCCCGCGTCGCCGGTGTCGGTGCAGGTCATCGACTGCACGCGCACCGGGGCGTCGCCGCCGACGGTCACGCCGCCGACGTCGATCGTGCGGGTGCGGCGGCGCTCGATCACAGTGGTCGCCGGGCCCGCAGCAGCCGCCGGCGCAGTGTCTCGTCCTCCGCCGGCTCGTCTGTCATCGCCGCTCGCGCTCATCGCAACCTCAGGATACGCCCGCCGCGCCGGCGGCGTACGTCCGCGCCAGGCCTTCGGTCAGGCTCACCGCGGGCCGCCAGTCGAGCAGCGCCGCCGCTCGCGACACATCGGCCTGCGAGTCGCGGATGTCGCCGGCGCGCGCCGGACGGTGCTCGACCGGCAGGTCGCGGCCGGAGGCGGCCCGCAGGGCCGCGACCAGGTCGAGCACCGACGACTGCGCGCCGGTCCCGATGTTGACCACCGCGGCGGGGACGCCCTCGGGGGCGCCGGTCCCGGCGGCTTGCAGCCGCCCCACCGGCGCCTCCGCCGCGCGCACGAACGCCGCGGCCACGTCGTCCACGTAGACGAAGTCCCGCGTCTGGAGGCCGTCCCCGTACACGGTCACGCCGGCCCCGGCCACGGCGGCATGCGTGAAGAGCGCCACCACGCCCGAGTACTCGCTGCCCGGGTCCTGCCGCGGCCCGTACACGTTGAAGAGGCGCAGGCAGACGGCCGTCGAGGCCCCGCCCCGGGCGAGCGCGACGAGCGCCTCCTCGCTCCCCAGCTTGGCGGCCGCGTACGGGCTCAGCGGCCGCGGCGGCACGTCCTCGGTCAGCGGCAGGGCGTCCACGTCGCCGTAGACGGCGCAGCTCGAGGCGAGCACGACCCGCGGCACGCCGGCGATGCCCGCCTGCGTGGCCACGTTCACCGTGCCGCCGTGCGTCACCGCCCCCGTGCCGACCGGGTCCTCGACCGAGCGCGTGACCGAGACGATCGCCGCGAGGTGGAAGACGGCTCGGCAATCGTCGACGGCCGCCCGCACGAGCTCGGCGTCGCGGACGTCGCCCTCGACGACCTCGAGCCGCCGGACGGGGTCCGCCGGCGCCGGCCCGACGCCCGCGGCACCCCCCACCGCGGCCCACAGGTTCTCCCGCTTGCCGCTCGAGAAGTCGTCGAGCACGCGCACGGCGGCGCCGGCGGCGAGCAAGCGCTCGACGAGGTGCGAGCCGATGAACCCGGCGCCGCCCGTCACCAGATACCGGGGCACGCTCATCGCTTCACCGCCCCGCTCACGGCTCCGCCAGCGCGTTCAGGACCATGGCGTCGGACGTGCCGGGCACGCGGCGCAGGATCACGTAGTCGCCGCGCCGCGCCGCGACCTCGAAGCCGATCAGGCCGCCCACGTACTGCTGCTCGATGGTCTCGTCGCTCAGCCCGCTGGAGAGGAAGGGCCGCACGATCACGTCCGGCACCTCGCTGGTGCGCAGGAACCAGGCCTTCGTCGACGCCGGCAGCGGGTCGTCCTCCTCGTCACCGGCGAGCCACACCGTGTTGGTGGCGATCTGCTCCGGCCAGAAGAGGTAGAAGCCGGGCGAGCGGTAGAAGACCATGAGCCGCTCGCCCGGCCCGCGGAACCGCGCCAGGTCCTCCTCGAGCTGCCCGAGCACGAGAGCGTCGCGCTCGCGCACGAGCAGGCCCTGGTAGGGGCCCTCCTCGAGGCGTGCGGTGAGGTGCGAGTAGGGGATGTCCTGCGGCAGGTACTGGAAGGTGAAGGCGATCGTCACCGCGATCACGCCCATCAGGGACGCCATCACGAGCGACCAGCGGTTGCGCTCGATCGCGGCCGGCGTGTCCGAGGGCCCGGGCGTGGTCCCCGGCGACGGGCTCAGCGTCGCGGCCCCGGCGACCATGCTCCCCGGCACGCGCAGGGTCTCCCCCGGGTCGTCGGCCTCGGGGCCGGCCGACCAGACCATGAAGAGGCCGCCGGCGATGAACGCCGGGGCGAGGCCGACGGCGGCGTTGGCGAGGCCGTCGACGGCGGTGAACGCGACCCACACGCCGGCCACGACGGCCGGGGCCACGACCCAGACGAGGAGCCGCGCCGCGCGCTCGGCGAAGCGCGGCTGCACGAAGAAGAAGGCGAGCACGGCGAAGGCCGTCACCATGACGGCGAAGCCGGTGGTCTCGGTCTCTGCCCGGCGCCCGGCGAAGTACAGGGCGAACGGCAGCAGGACGAGCAGGATGAGGCCGGCGAGCAGCGAGACCGGCACCGAGACGGCGATCTCGGCGGCGCCGGTCACGATGCGCCAGCCCTTGCCGGCGCCGCCGAGCTGGTCCATCTGGTAGGCCGACGACATCTGGTAGCGCCAGTCGCGGGTCAGGTTGCTCCAGCCGAAGCTGAGGGCGACGAGCGATGCGGTGACGGCGACGGCGAAGAAGCCGGCGGCGTAGGCGCTCACCGCCTGCCAGGCGAGGCGCGCCGTGTGCGGGTCGGGGTCGTCGAGGCGCGGGGCCTGCGGCGCCGCCCGCGCCGCGCGGGCGTCCTTCGCCCA
>JAZBOM010000152.1:0-4419 GCA_036351205.1 Thermoleophilia bacterium
CTCCTCGTTCGTCGGCCGGCGGCACTGCGCCTGCCGGCCCGCGTCCCTCACTCTACCCCGCGCGGGCCGCGGTGCGTCAACAGACCGCCGGGGGACGCGCCGGCCGCGGGGTCCGCCCCGGTCGGCGAGACTGGAACCAGCGACCCGCTCGACGTCCGGGCGCGACGAGGACCGCGCGAGCGATCCCGGCCGGCGCGGTCAGACCGAGCGGCTTACCCGCAGTCCGAGCGCCGCGAGGACCCCGGAAGCGATCTCGGCCGGCGCAGCCAAGCCGAGCGGCTTACCCGCAGTCCGAGCAGAGCGAGGACCGCGGGAGCCTGCCCGGCGCACGCAGTGCCGCCGGGCGCACTAGCCGCACTTGGAGAACCCGCACAACCGGCACACCACGCACCCGCCCTCATGCTCGATCACGCCGCCGCAGTCGGGGCAGGCGCCCTGCGCGACCTCGACCAGCGAGAGCTGCGGCTCGGGCGTGCCGTGCGCCGCCGCGGCGGCGCCCGTCACCCAGCGCCGTTCGATCGCCTTGCCGATGGCGTCGGCGCAGCTCAGCGTCGCGTTGGGGCCGATGCCGTACGGCACGTGGCAGCGGATGCCCTTGAGGTGCTCGACGACCTCGCTCGGCTCGGCGCCCTTCTTGAGGGCGAGCGAGATGAGGCGCCCGAGGGCCTCGGTGTTGGACGAGGCGCACCCGCCGGCCTTGCCCATGTTGGCGAAGACCTCACGCGGGCCGTACTCGTCCTCGTTCATGATGATGAAGAGGTGTCCGCAGCCCGTCTCCATGCGCTCGGTCTGCCCGGTGAGCAGCCTGGGCCGCGACGGCCGCGTGGTGGCGATGCCGTGGCCGGGGTCCTTCTTCTTGAGACTCTGCCCGACGTTGAGCACCTGCTCCTCGCGGCTGCCGTCGCGGTAGATCGTGACGCCCTTGCAGCCCGACTTGTAGGCCAGCAGGTAGACCTTCTCGACGTCGTCGCTGGTCGCCGAGTTGGCGAAGTTGACGGTCTTGGAGACGGCGTTGTCGGTGTGGGACTGGAAGGCCGACTGCAGCTTGATGTGCCACTCGGGCGTGATGTCGTGGGCCGTGGCGAAGGTCGTCTGCACGTCGACCGGCACCTCGTCGAGGCCGCGCACGGTGCCCTGCTCGGCGATGCGCGCCATGAGCTCGGGGCTGTGGAAGCCGCGCTCCTTGGCCACGTGCTCGAAGTACGGGTCGACCTCGACCATGCGCTCGTCGTCGAGGACGTTGGCGCGCACGTAGGAGAGCGCGAACAGCGGCTCGATGCCGCTCGAGCAGCCGGCGATGATGCTGATGGTGCCCGTGGGAGCGATGGTCGTCGTGGTCGCGTTGCGCACGCGCGGCATCTCGGGCCGGTCGTAGATCGAGCCCTCGAAGTTGGGGAAGACGCCGCGCTCGGCGGCGAGCTCTTCGCTGGCCGCACGCGCCTCCTGGTGGATGAAGGCCATGAGCTCGCCGGCGATGGTGCAGGCCTCGTCGGAGTCGTAGGGCACGCCGAGCCGGAGGAGCAGGTCGGCGAAGCCCATCACGCCGAGGCCGATCTTGCGGTTGCCCTTGGTCATCTGCTCGATCTCGGGCAGCGGGTAGCGGTTGACGTCGATGACGTCGTCGAGGAAGCGGACGGCCGTCTTGACGACGCGCCCGAGACGGCCGTAGTCGACGTGACCCTCCTCGGCCACCCGGGAGAGGTTGATCGAGCCCAGGTTGCACGACTCGTACGGGAGCAGCGGCTGCTCGCCGCACGGGTTGGTGCTCTCGATGTCGCCGAGCTGCGGCGTGGGGTTGTCGGCGTTGATGCGGTCGATGAAGACGATGCCGGGGTCGCCGTTCTTCCACGCCAGGGTGACCATGGTCTTGAAGACCTTGCGCGCGTTGAGCTTCCTGACGACCTCGCCGGAGCGCGGGTTGACGAGGGCGTACTCCTCGCCGTGCTCGACGGCGCGCATGAACGAGTCGGTGACGGCGACCGAGATGTTGAAGTTGTTGAGCTTGGCGTCGTCCTGCTTGGCGGTGATGAAGTCGAGGATGTCGGGGTGGTCGACGCGCATGATGCCCATGTTGGCGCCGCGCCGCGTGCCGCCCTGCTTGATGGTCTCGGTGGCGGCGTCGAAGACGCTCATGAAGGAGAGCGGCCCCGACGACACGCCCTTGGTGCTGAGGACGAGGTCGTTCTTGGGCCGCACGCGCGAGAAGGAGAAGCCGGTGCCGCCGCCGCTCTTGTGGATCAGGGCGGTGTTCTTGACCGCCTCGAAGATCGAGTCCATGGAGTCGCCGACGGGCAGCACGAAGCAGGCCGAGAGCTGCCCGAGCTCGCGGCCGGCGTTCATGAGCGTCGGGCTGTTGGGGAGGAACTCGAGGCCGGTCATCAGCTCGTAGAAGGTCTCCTCCCACTCCTCGACCGGCGCGGCCGGGTTGTAGAGCCGCTCAGCCTGGGCGATCGCGTGTGCGACGCGGCGGAACATCTCTTCGGGGGTCTCGAGGAGCTCCCCGTTCTCCCCCTTCTTGAGATACCGCCGCTGCAGCACCCGCAGCGCGTTGGGCGTGAGTTCGATCACTGCGTTCGACATCTGGCCTCTGCCCCTCTTTCTGCTTGTCCCCGTCAGGGAGTCTGTCGTGTCACGTGTGGCGGCGCTCCGCGACGAGCGCCTCGAGCTCGCCGTCGAGCCCGGTGCCGTCGAGCCCCGGCAGCGGCTCCTCCCCCGGCAGGGGGTCGGCGCCCGCCTCCTCCAGGCGGGCGAGCTCGCGCTGGAACTGCTCGAGATCGTCGAACTGGCGGTACACCGAGGCGAAGCGCACGTAGGCGACCTTGTCGATCTCGCGCAGCGCCCGAAGTGCACGCTCACCCACCTCCTGCGTGCTCACCCGGTCGCGCCCGCCCTGCCGTACCTCGGTCTCGATCTCGTCGACCGCGCGCTCGAGGCGCTCGCGGTCGACGCTTCTCTTCTCGCAGGCGCGCAGCAGCCCGTTGAGCAGCTTGGCGCGCGCGAACATCTCCTCGCGGCCGTCGCGCTTCACCACCACGAGCGGCACGTCTTCGACGCGCTCGTAGGTCGTGTAGCGACGATCGCACTCCAGGCACTCGCGCCGGCGACGCACGGCGTCGCCGGACTCGGAGTCACGGGAGTCGACGACGCGGCTCTCGTCGCTCCCGCAGTAGGGACAGCGCATCAGACCTCACCCTGCAGCGGACTCGCCATCACCACAACATGTGGTGCCCCCGGCAAGTAGGGACACCAATATAGTGCATTCGACCCCCCGCGCAACCCCTCCTTCCGTCGGCAGGCGGGAGAAAAGTCTCACTGTCTAGTCTAGGGTGAGACTTGCTCTTCCGACGGGTCTCCGGCGGGCGGCGCGACGGCTCCCTCGAGCGCCGCCTGAAGGCACCCTCGGGCGGCGCTGGAGAGCCGTCGCGGAACCCCCGCTCAGAGACCTGAGTGCCCCGTCCGGCGCGCCTTCGGACCCCCGCCGGGGCGGATATACTACGCGCGTGAACGTCATCGTCCTCCCCACCTACAACGAGCGGCCCAACCTGCGCCACGCGCTGGCCCGCATCCGCGAGGTCGCCGACGGCCACGGCCTTCCCCTCCACACGATGATCGTCGACGACAATTCGCCCGACGGCACCGGCGAGCTCGCCGACGAGCTCGCCGCCACCGTGCCCGACGTCTCGGTGCTCCACCGGCCGGGCAAGGAGGGCCTGGGGCGGGCCTACATCGACGGCTTCCGTCACGCTCTCGCGATGGGGGCGGAGCGCGTCTTCGAGATGGACGCCGACCTCTCACACGACGCCTCCTACATCCCCGACTTCCTGCGCCTGATCGAGCACGGGGCCGACCTCGTCCTCGGTTCGCGCTACGTGCGCGGCGGGGGGGTCGAGAACTGGACACTCCCGCGCCGCGTCATCAGCCGCGGCGGCTGCCTGTACGCACAGACCATCCTCGGCCTCCCCTACCACGACCTCACCGGGGGCTACAAGTGCTTCCGCCGCGAGGTGCTCGAGGCCCTCGACCTCGACGCCGTCGACACACGCGGGTACGGCTTCCAGATCGAGCTCACCTACCGCGTCCACCAGCTCGGCTTCCGCGTCGTCGAACTGCCGATCGTCTTCGTCGACCGCCAGGTCGGCCAGTCGAAGATGACCAACGACATCGTCGTCGAGGCGATGACGAGCGTCTGGAAGCTCCGTTTCAGCGCCCCGGCGCAGCGCGCGCCGGGGCGCCCGGCGTGACCTGCTGCGGCGGCACGACCCCGCCGGGCGCGAGCGGGCAGGTCGGCGCGCACGGACGCGCCGCCGCAGACGGGGGCGCCGCCGCAGACGCGCTGGTCGGCGCGTCACCCGCAGCCGGCGGGCGAGACTCCTCGACGGTGGGCCGCGCCCTCTGCATCGACGTCGGCGCCGGCACCAC
>JAZBOM010000153.1:0-2572 GCA_036351205.1 Thermoleophilia bacterium
CCCCGTTCGCGTCGTCCTGCCCGGATCCCGCCGCGCCGCCGCCAAAGGGGGCGCCGCGCGGCGGAGACTCAGAGCGTTCTGGTCGTCTCCGTCGTCGGGGAGTCCTCACCGGCGGCGTCATCCGGAGCCCCCGGCCCGCACGCGTCATCGAAGCCGCCTCCGTCGCCGTGGCCATGACCGGCGCCGGAGGGGCCGCCCATGAGGTCGCCGCCGAAGAACGCACCGCCCAGGAGCCCTGCGCCGAGGCCTCCACCGCGCCCCATCAGCCGGCGCCCGCCGAGCTCGACCCCGTACTTCTCGCCCAGCGCCTCGAGCGCCGCCCGCTGCTTCTCGCGCAGCGCCTCGAGGGCCGCGCGCGCCGCGTCGCTCGTCGGGTCGTCACCGTACTCGTCCCACCACGACTGGACGGCCTCCCCGGTCTCGTCCTGGAGAGCCCAAAGCTCGTCGCGGAACTCCTCATCACCCATCAGTCCCTGGATCGCCGAGCCGTCACCGCTGAGGCCCTGCCCCTCGACCCCGTACTCCTCCATGAGCTCCTGCATCGCCTCGCGGTGAGCCTCGCGCAGCTCGTCGAGCGCGTCGCGCGCGCCGTCGGACGTGGGGTCGTCACCGTGGTCGTCCCACCACGCGCGCAACGCGGTCTGCTGCTGCTCCTGCAGCGCCCAGAGATCCTCGCGGAAGTCCGGGTCCTGCATGAGGTCCCGCAAGCCCGCGCGCGGGTCTTCCCCGTCGGCCTCTTCATCGTTCATCTGCGCCACCATCGTGGTCGGCGTCGGGGCACTGCGGCCGCCGACGTCGCCGCCGCCGTACGCGACCGCCACACCGGCCACCGCGGTGGCCGTCACCGCACCGGCGAGGAGGGCCAGCTTCCACATCGTCATCGTCGACTCCTTTCGTTCGCCATGCCCGTCGCTCGCTAGGCGCTCCCACGAGGGGTGCCTCACGACCCCGGGGCCTCCGCGTCTTCTCAGGGTCGCCGCTCTCTCTGGGGAGGACCGCAGACGCACCTGTTACCGAGCTGAGAGTCGGGGCACGGGGCCGGTCGCGAACTCACAGCAAGCTCACAGCATCCGTTCAGGCCCGGCACAACCCGGGCGGCTACAAGTGACTCACACACAACGAAGACGGCCCCCAGCCGGGCCGGCGGGCGTGCGACCCCCTCGCGACCGCCGGCCCGGCGCCCCCAGAAGCGGCGCCGCGGGCCAAGAAAGGTGAGAGACGATGAGGATGCGTACCGCAGTAGCAAGCATCGCCCTCGGCATCGTGGCCGCAGTGGGCAGCATGACGCTGGCGCTGGCGACGGGGCTGGTCCCCGTGGAGAGCGTGACGACGACCGTAGTGGAGCCGGCGCAGACGAGCACCGTCTCGATGACCACCACCGGCATGACCCCGGAGGAGATCTACGACACCTACGCCCAGGGCGTGGTCGAGGTCGTGGCCACGTTCTCCGGCACCTCGTCCACGAGCCCGTACGGCCCGACCGGCGGCTCACCGCAGGCGCTCGGCACGGGCTTCGTCGTGTCCGAGGACGGCTACATCCTGACCAACGCCCACGTGGTGAGCGAGAGCGGCGTGACCGCCGAGTCGGTGACCGTGAGCTTCAAGGACGAGGAGTCGGCGGGCACCAAGGTGGCGGCGACGATCGTCGGCGCCGACGACTCGAGCGACGTGGCGCTGCTCAAGATCGACCCCGACGAGGCCGGCGACCTGACCGTGATCCCGCTCGGCGACTCCGACGAGCTGAAGGTCGGCGAGCCCGTGGTGGCCATCGGCAACCCGCTGGGCTTCGACTTCACGCTGACGACGGGTGTCGTCTCAGCCCTCGACCGCGAGCTCCAGTCACCGAACGGCTCCATCATCGCCAACGGCATCCAGACCGACGCGGCCATCAACTCGGGCAACTCGGGCGGCCCCCTGATCGACGCCACCGGTCACGTCATCGGCATCAACGAGCAGATCGCCTCCGAGTCGGGGGGCAACCAGGGCCTCGGCTTCGCCGTGCCGATCAACACCGCGATCCGCGTCATGGAGCAGCTCAAGGACGGCGGCCAGGTCGAGTACGCCTGGCTCGGGATCCAGGGCCAGACCCTGACCGAGGACATCGCCGCCGCGCTCGGCATCGAGGGCGCGGGCGTGCTCGTGGCTGAGGTCGTGGACGGCAGCCCCGCCGCCGACGCAGGAGTCCAGGGCGGCACCAACGAGACCAGCGTGCAGGGTCAGCCCTACGTGGTCGGCGGCGACATCATCACCGCCATCGACGGCGAGACCGTGACCAGCATGGAGGGGCTCGCCGGCACGATCGCCCAGAAGGCGCCGGGCGACGAGATCACGCTGACGGTCCTGCGCGACGGCGCGACGACCGACGTGACCGTGACGCTCGAAGTCAGGCCGCAGGCGTACTGAGCCCGGACGGCAGACCCGAGCGCCGGCTGCGGACGAAGAGCCGCGACTGAGAGTGCGACGGGCCGGGCGGTCCCCCACGGGGGACCGCCCGGCCCTTCTCGACTCAGCCCGCGGCTTCGCGCAACGCCAGCCAGACGGCCTCGACGTGCCGCCGCTCGGTCGCCTCGGC
>JAZBOM010000154.1:0-10433 GCA_036351205.1 Thermoleophilia bacterium
GGGGTTCACGACGCGCACCCCCGCCGCCTCGAGGCGGCGCAGCGCGTCCATGCGGAAGATGACCTGCTCGAGCGACCCCGAGGGGATGGCGCGCACGAAGACCACGTCCTGGGCGTCGAGCGGCACGCCGCCGGCGGTCAGCAGCGGCGCGCCGCCGACCCGCGCCGTCAGCTGGGTGACGGCGCAGCACTCGGCGGCGACGCCGCGCCGTTCGAGCGCCGCCAGCAGGCTCTCGGTGTGCCAGCCCCGCCTCTGGCCGAGGACCGCGACCCTCACCCGAGGAGCGATCCCGCGAGCACGCCGGGGTTCACGCCGCCGGCTCTGAACGTCCGGCCGCTGCGCGCGTTGGTGAGCGCGACCTCGGCCGGGCTGAAGAGCAGGGGGTCGATCTTGTAGAAGTCGCCCTCGTAGCGCTTGAAGAGCTCGCCGAAGGGGACACCGTAGTCGCGCGAGGCCGACGAGGGCAAGCCCTCGATCACGGCCTCGATCGCGGCGTCCTCCGTCTCGACCGTGTACCAGGCGCGGCCGCCGTAGAGCACGCCGTCGTTGGTGCGGCCGATCGCGGTGAGGTCGTCGGCCGCGACCGGAGCCAGCGGGCAGGCGCCGAAGCCGGAGCGCACCGTCCCCAGGTCGAAGCCGACCTCGTGCAGCTTGTGCAGCCCCGTCTCGACGATGCGCGCCGCGATCTGCACCGAACCGGCGAGGCTGGCCGTCGGTGCGACCAGGAGATGGACCCTGTCGACGGGGATCCCGCACTTCTGCGCCACCCACTCGGCGACGGCCGCCGGGGGCAGGGTGCGCGACTCGAGGGCGAGCACGGCCACGGTGGCCCCGGGGTCGCGGTACTCGAGGTGCTCGAAGAGGGGCTCGCCGGCGTACAGCACGCGGGCCGGCCCCGAGCCCATGGCGAAGTACTTCTTCGAGCTCTCCGTGGCCGGCACGCTCACCGCCCACCCGGCGTACTGCGAGGCCATGCAGGCGGTCACCGGGTGGTTGACGTTGACCTCGACGCCGGGCAGCGTGAGGTCGCCGAGCTCGAGCTGGCGGAAGCGCACGTCGCCGAGGCCGCCGAGGCAGACCTCGGCGAAGAGCCGCCCGGCCTCGAGCGAGCCCGGGGCCTCGACCCCGGCGTCGAGCACGGCGGCGCCGTTGGGCAGGCGGGCGACCGCGACCTCGAGGAGCTCGGCCGCCGCCTCCGCCTGCGCGAAGAGCGCCGCCGCGCGCTCATTCAGACTGAGCACGGACCAGCACCTCCCCCTTGCCGCCGTTGGTCAGGTCGCCGATGTAGCGGCGGAAGAGCTCGCCGTCGAGCTCGCCGTCGCCGACGAGCCCGGACTCCCTGAGTCGGCGGAGATAGTAGCGCATGAACACCGGGCGGTAGGTGCACGTGTAGCGGAAGGTCGGCAGCGGGTCGGGAGCGTCGCCGAAGCCCACGACGGTGCCGCGCTTCATGCCGGCGCCGGGGCGGCGGCCGAGCTTGCCGCCGACGAAGACCGAGCCGGCGAGCATCTTCGACCCGGCGAACTCCCCCACGTCGCCGAGCACGACGACGAGCCCGCGGCGCATGTGGGCCCCGGCCTCGCGCCCGGCGCTTCCCTTGACGAGGATCGTGCCGCCGCGCATGCCCTTCGTGTCGCCGGAGTAGGCGGCGCCGACGAAGTGGCCGGCGTCGCCCTCGACGAGGATCCGGCCGCCGGCCATGTGGGCCCCGAGCCAGTCCCCGGCGTCGCCCTCGACGACGAGCTCGCCGCCGGTCATGAAGGCACCGGTGTGGGGCCCGACCGTGCCGTGCGCGGTGATGCGCCCCATCGTC
Source organism: Thermoleophilia bacterium (assembly GCA_036351205.1). Taxonomy (GTDB): domain Bacteria; phylum Actinomycetota; class Thermoleophilia; order UBA2241; family UBA2241; genus UBA2241. The sequence continues at coordinate 1,814 of JAZBOM010000154.1, forward strand.
ATGCCGTAGCCGATCTTCTTGACCGCGGTCAGGTCGCCGGTCACGGTGATGTCGCTGGCCCCGGCGCCGTCGATCTCGAAGAGGTCGCCGAGCGTCACCTGCCGGCGCCCGTAGAAGGCCGGCAGGCGGCCGATGTCCGCCGGCCCGAGAGCGGCGAAGCGGTCGGGGCAGATGCTGTCGGCCTCGACCGGGATCGGACTGCTCTCCTTGCGTGTCAGCGTCACGCCGCCGCGGTCCAGCGCGGCGGCCGCGCAGGCGATGCACATCATCGGCGGTACCTCCTCTCCGCTCGGCGCCCCGTCCGCGACCAGACCGTCCTCACTCGACCGGCCGGCGACCGCGTCATGACTGCACCAGGTCGTGGAGGGCGAACTTGAACTGCCCGAGCGACCCGCCGTAGTTGCCGGCCGAGATGCGCAGCACGCCCTCCCGGCAGGCGGCGGCGACCCCGACCCGCGTCGCCTCGGCGACGGCCTCCTCGGTCAGGCCGTCGATCACGATCTCGAGCACCGCGTTCTCGCCCTCTCTGAGGTCCGACTTCTCGAAGCCGCGCAGCGTCGGGCAGTAGGGCGTGTTGCTGGAGACGTTCTGGCCCTTGTAGCGCGACGAGACCTTGCTGCCGCTGCGCACGATGCCGCCGGGGAAGGGCATCGCCGCCCCGGGCACGGCGCGCATCGCCGCGACCGCCGCCTCGGCGGCGGCCAGGGCGTGCTCGAGGTCGGCGGCCATGATGAAGAAGTTGCCGCCGCCGACGCTCTTCGTGATGCCGAAGCTCTCCTCCACGACGAACTCGCCGTCCATCACCGGGACGCGCCAGAGGCGACGGCCCTCGAGCAGCTTGCTGCGCTGGAAGCCGTCGCCGAAGTAGCGCAGCTTGCCGCCGATCTTGAGGCGCTCCTCGCCGCCGGCGAGACCGTCGTAGCAGGCGGTCGTCGCGCAGGTCATGATCGTCTGGCCGACGCGCAGGAGGAGCTGCTTCTCCATGTCCTTGCGCGACATCGTGAAGACCAGCACGGCGATGCCGGGGCGCCCGTCCGGGGTCCCGTCTCCGGGCGCCAGCTCGTTCACCCCCGCCTCGCAGCCGCAGCCGATGATCGACGTGGCGAACCCGGTGGCCGCGGCGGCGGCCGTGCGCGCCCACTCCTCCGTCTCGGCCGTCACGACGAGGCGCGTGCCCCACATCCCGAAAGCCTCGGCGAAGGTGTCCTCTATCTCGACTCCGTTGACGCGCATCACGTGCTCCCTCCTCTCGCCACCGGCGACGACACGCGTCGCGACTGCGGGTGCCGGCGCCGCAGGGCGTCGGCCTCGGCGATGTACAGGTGATCGAGGGCCGACCCGCGGGCCTCGCGCAGGTGAAGCGCGTCGACCAGGGCCTCCTCGGCGCCGCCGCCCAGGAGCCCCTGGGCGATCAGGGCGGCGCCCTGCGCGGCCTCGCCGGCGTGCTCGGCGAAGCCTCCGGACGCGGGCACCGGAGCGAAGCGCTCGAGGCGCCCGGCGACCGCGTCCCGCAGGGCGGGCACGCGGGCGAGGCGCCCGGAGAGCACGATCTCGCGGGGCTCGCCGGTGACGGCGACGTGCCCGGCGACCTGCTTCACCAGGTCCTCGAGAAAGGCGTCGAGGGCGGCGGCCGCCCGGCCGTCCTCGGCGGCCGCCGCGACGACCTCCTCGGCGGCCGCGTCCGGCCGCCCGGCCACCCAGGCCATCCCGCCGCTCGCGAGCGTGTCCTTGGCGAACCCGCCGAGCAGGAAGGCGAGCTCGCCGTCCATCGCCCCGAGGGCGCGGTAGCCCATGGCTCCGCAGGTGCCGCCCGAGCCGTCGACCACGGCGCCTCCCTCGACCGCGACCACGGCCGTGAAGGCGCCGCCCAGCTCGACGTAGAGCAGCGACGTCTCGTCGTACGACACCGCCAGCCGCCGTGCCTGGTCCCAGACCCCGAGCGCCACAGCACAGAGCTTGTCCGCGGTGCCCATGTCGATGCGGTTGACCTTGCGGTGGTCGGGCACCGTCGGCAGGTGCACGACGCCGGGCGCGAAGCACACGGGCAGGCCGCTGTCGCGGAGTGCCAGCAGCAGGCGGCCCATGCCGCGCACGATGCTCCCGCGGGGCCCGTCCTCGCCGCCGGCCAGAAGCAGCAGGTCGAGCTCCTCGGGCCCGACGTCGGCGGCGTGGACCCAGGGCAGGCCGTAGCCCGACGGCCCGACGATGAGCTCGACCGGCCCGGCGCCGCGCAACAGGTCGACCAGCCCCATCGGGTCGGCGCCGACCTCGGGGGTCGCCATGGTCGCGTCGAGGAAGACCTCTTCACCGTCGCGGCCGCAGACGTCGAAGCTCACCGTGCCCGGGTCGATGCCGAGGACGCGGCTCATCGCGCCTCCTCGGCCGTCGCCGGTCCGAACGCGGCCTCCGCCTCCGTCGCGGCCTCCGTCTCCGTCGTGCCCTCGGCCCCCGTCGTGCCTGCGGCCGAGGCCTCGCCCGCGGCGGCGGCCTCGCCCGCGCCCTCGGCCGAGGCCTCGCCCGGCGCCTCCTCCTCCGGCTCGCTGAGGTACCCCCAGCGCAGCGGCGACTCCTGCGTGTAGCGCTTGCCGAGCCGTCGCGCGAGGCAGGCGCGCTCCAGCTCGCAGCCGAGGTAGAAGGCGTGGCTCGCCTCGACCTCGCCGAGGGCGGCGAAGAGCTCGCCGGCTTCGGTCCCGCGCACGAACAGGTGACGGTTGAAGACGTAGACCCACTCGGCATCGGCGAAGATGCGGAAGTGCCGGTCGCGGATCTGCCGCTGCATCGCGCGCAGCTCGTCCTCGGCGTAGGTCTCGAAGGGCGGGTCCTTGAGCGCGACCAGGCGGTCGTCGATCGACTTCGGCAGCACCGAGTTGGTGACCGCGTAGTGCATCAGCTTGCGCGCCAGGTCGAGCTCGCGCACCGCGCCGCGCGCCCAGCTGATGACCTCGGTCGTCAGCACGTAGTCGATGGGGAGCTCGGCGGCGATGCCGGCCATGACGGCGTTGATGCCGACGCTGTCGGCGTCGGTGAGCTCGGTGAGGTTGCCGAGGCCCATCAGCATCTCGGCTTCGGGGTGACGGCGGCGCGTCTCGCGGTAGCGCTCGAGCGACGCCGCGAAGCCGAAGCCCAGCGGGTCGAGGATCGGGTCGAGGACGTACGGCACGCCGGCCGCCTCGACGGCCTCGAGATTGCGCTCGAGCGAGTCGAGGCCCTCGCCGAAGTCGGGGATCACGACCACGGTGCAGTGAAGCTCGGGGAGCAGCTCGAGGTTCTGCGAGTTCACGCTCAGGAGGAGGTCGACCCCGGCGGCGTCGGCTTCGCGGATGGTCTCGAGCTCGAAACTGTCGATGCTCACCGTGAAGCCGCGCTCCTTGAGCCCGGCGACGACCTCGCCGACCCCCGGGAAGCCCTCCATCGGGGGCGCCCCGAGGTCGATGACGTCGGCGCCGCTGCGCCGGTAGTACTCGGCCCGCGCGAGGATCTCGGGGAAGCTCATGCGCCAGGCCTCGACGATCTCGGCGAGGATCCGCGTGCGGTACTCGCCGTAGCCCTCGAGGACGCGCTCGCGGCCGAAGAAGACGGGCAGGTCCTTGAGGTCTTTGGGGCCGCGCACGACGGGCACGCCGAGCTGCGCCTCGAGCGCCGCCAGGTCGCCGCGGCAGAGCCCGGGGATCATGACCTGCCGGCAGCCGCGCGCGTCGCGCAGGCGGCGCGCGATCCACTCGGTGCGCATCAGGGCGGCGACCGAGCCGCTCAGCTCGGCGAGCTCGTAGCCGCCCTCGAGATCGAGGCGCTCGAGGGTCGCGCGCAGGGAGGCCGCGGCGAGCCTGCCGGTCACGAAGAGGTACTCGGCCACCGCGGCGCCCCTCCCCCGCTCAGCCCGCGAGCCACTCGGTGAGGGACGTGTGGCGCACGGCGAACGCCCGCTCGGCGAGCTCGGGGCGGATCTCGTCGAACGTGCCGAAGCGCTCGGCGAAGGCGTTGTGCTCGTGGATGCCCTCGAAGTTCTCCTGGCGGGCGAGCACGAAGGTGTCGCCCGGGAAGTCGGCATAGCGCTCGGTCACGTTGCGCAGCATCTCGCGCACCACGTCCTCGACGAAGCGCGGGTTGCGGTGCGCCTTCTCGACCACGTACAGCTCGTCGGGGCGCTTGAGCAGCTCGTAGATCTCGGAGCTCATCGAGCGCTGGGCGATCGCGACGAGATCCTCCGCTCGCAGGCGGTGCTCGGAGCCGATCATGAGCGTGCCCCGGCCGCGCTGGTTGTGCGAGGCGATCGGCAGCAGGTCGACGATGCGCGTGCTCTCCTCCTCGCCGTAGCCCTCCTCGCGGAGAAGGTCGATGGCGTGCTCGCGCACCATGCCCTGCGCGCAGGGGCAGACGGTGAGCCCGTTCACCTCGACGCCGACCAGCAGGCGGGTGCGCTGCCGCGTCGCGGCGGCGATGCCGATCAGGGTGTAGAGCTCCTCGGTCGGGCGCCGAGTCACGGGGGTGGTCCGCACGATCGGCGACTGCGCCTTGATGCGGACCTCGGCGCGCAGCCCCTCCTGCGTCTCCATCACCTGTTCGGCCATGCGTTTGGCCAGGGACTCGATGTCGGGGAAGGGCGTGCGGGTGAGCCCCTCGGCGAGGTCTTCGACGACCTCGCTGAAGCGCGACATGTGCACGCCCGTCTGCTCGGGGCTCAGGTCGGCGAAGAGGTCGAGGGTCGCGTAGAAGAGCTCGGGCTTCTCGCCGTCCTGGATCGAGATGATGCGCCGCAGGTCGGTGACGCCGGCGCGGCTCAGCGCGACCGAGACGGCCGGCCGTTCGCGCTGCACGTCACGGCGGACCCTGCAGCCCGGGTCCTCGTCGGTCATGGCTCGACCTCCTCAGCCGCAGGCGACGGGCTCGGCGTGGGCCACGTGGCCGGAGAGCACGGCGTAGTTCTCGTAGGCGACGGTGTAGGCGTGCTCGAAGTAGGCGCGGATCTCGCTCTCGACCGCCGGGTCGTACGGGGCGTCGACGTAGAACGTGCGCCCCGGCACCTCGGCGACCACGGCGCCGTCGCGGGCGACGAGCACCCCGTCCTTGTAGACGTACCGCGGTTTGGCGAACATCGCCTCCTTGTCGTCCTGCTCGGCGTAGACCGTGATGTCGGCGTCGGCCCCCACGCCCAGGTGGCCCTTCTTGTCGAGCCCGAGGGCGCGGGCCGGGCCGGCGCGCGTGATGACGGCGATGTCGCCGAGCGTGTACTCGCGCTCGAGCTCGGGCAGCAGGGCGCCTTTGCGCGCCCGCACGTGGATGCCCTCGAAGACCTCGCGCCGGTAGGCGCGGTCCATGAGCAGCCTGATGACCTGCGGGTAGCTCGTGAAGCAGCCCGCGTTCGGGTGGTCGGTGGTGAGGAAGACGCGCCACGGGTCGTCGATGAGCAGGAAGAGCTCGAGACCGGTGCGCCACATCGTCGCGTTGATCGGGTTGGCGCGCTTGTAGACGATGGGGACGATCCCGCCGCCGGACTCGCTCTCGACGTCGTCGTTCATCCAGCGCCCGCCGGCGGTCTGGTGCAGCATGTGCTGCAGGGGACCGTCGGAGGTCATCGTCGTGGCGCGGCCGAAGACGATCTGCCCGACGTCGACGGTCATCGCCGGGTCGGCGTTGACCACCTCGGCCAGCATCGCGGCCTCGCCCTTGTGGATGTGCCGCGGGCCCTCGCTGTAGCTCAGGAACTGCAGATGGCAGTAGTGGGCCCGCTCGCCCTTGAGCGTCCTCATCGTCTCGGCGGTGGTGCGGGCGCTCGTGCTGCGCCCGAGGTTGATGCCGTGGATGTGCGGGACGTGCGGCAGGCCGAGCTCCTCGTTGACCCGGGAGAGGGTCTCGAGGATCTGCCGCGGGGTGACGCCGTAGCCGATGACCTCGTCGTCGAGCTCGCCGACGTTCTTGCCCCACTTCCAGTTCTCGACCCCGCCCGGGTTCACGATCTTGATCGCGTAGCCTTTGCTCGCCTTCAGCAGCCAGGCGACGTAGTCGCGCGCCATCTCCGGCCGGCCGTCGCGGATCGCCTGCATGATGAAGTGGTTGTTGCCCATGGTGATGAAGACGCCCTTGTCGAGGTTGGGCATGTCCTCGAGCTCTTCGTGGGTGTGGCGCGCGACCAGCGGCGCCGTCGCCGCCTCCATGATCGTCGTGTAGCCCATCTCCGAGTAGAGATAGCCGCTGAGGAACGTCGTGGGGACGGTGCCGCCGGCGCCGGAGCGCAGGCCGCCGACCCGCGCCCGCTCGTGGCCGCGGTGGTCCTCGGGGCGCAGCTTGCGGCCGGCGTTGACCTTGGCCCCGACGAGGTGGCTGTGGACCTCGACGCCGCCGGGCATGACGACGAGGCCGGCGGCGTCGACGATCTCGGCATGGTCGCGGTCGACCTCGTCGGCCGCGACCACGCGGCCGTCCTTGACCCAGATGTCCGCGACCTGCCCGTCGAGGCCGTTGCGCGGGTCGTAGACCCGCCCTCCGAGGATGCCGAGCATCATGTCCTCACCGCCTCGATGAGGCGCCCCAGGACCTCTTCGTCCGTGGGGCGCCCCGTCTCGATGACCTGACTCAGGGGGATCGGCACGTTGTCCATGCGGTAGGCCGTGCCGGCGGCGTCGACGCCGTAGGCCGCCGTCGGGAAGAGCACCGTGGCGTGCGACGCGGTGACGCTGGGGCCGTGGTCGAGCACGATCGTCGGGATGCGCTCGAGGTGCGCGGCCGCCGGCCGCGGGAAGTGCGCCCCGGGGTCGGAGGCGAGGATCACGGCGGCGTCGGCGGCGCGCCGCGCCAGCATGTCGACGGCGGTGAACTCGCCGGGGCTGAACTGCGGGTAGCCGCGCGCGTAGCTCACGGCGAAGGGGTACCCGCTCGTCCACGTGAGCACCTGGTCGGCGCCGGTCACGTTGCCGTGCCCGCGCATCGGGATCACCGCGCACTTGGCGTACTCGTTGAGCTCGGCGACCAGGGTGAAGAGCTCGGCGACGTTGAGCTGCCGCGCCGCCGTCATCGTGAGGCCCATCCCCATGAAGAAGAGACCGTAGCGGCAGGTCTTGAGGCGCTCGACGAGCTCCTTCAGGTCGGCGACGGGCACCCCGCCCACCGTCTCACCCTCGGGCTCGCCGCCCTGCACGAGCAGGCGCAGCGCGCTCAGCACCTCGTAGTCGCACCCCGGGTCGACCTGGAGGAAGCGGTCGGCCTTCTTCGCCGTGCCGGTCTCGCGCACGTCGACCGCGTACATCGTGCGGTCGGCGCGCCCGTTCGGCGTCTGGGCGCCCTTGGCGTTGAGCGAGTAGCGGGCGAAGTGCCGCAGGTGCGACTGATCGGGGTTGCAGCCCCAGAAGACGAGCAGGTCGGCGCGGTCGCGGACCTCGCCCAGGGTGCAGGTGGGCTCGCCGACGGCCTGCATGGCGAGCCCGGTCGGCCCGTGACACACCGAGGACGTCGAGTCGACGATCGCCCCGATCCGGTCGGCGAGCTCGACCGCCTTGCGCTGGGCCTCGCTCGCCGACGAGCTGAGGCCGTAGATCAGCGGGCTGTCGGCCGCCCTGAGGATGTCGGCGGCCGCACTGACGGCCGCGTCCCACTCGACCTCCTCGCCCTCGACCAGCGGGCGGCGCGGCTGCGGGTCGTAGTCCATGAAGATGCCCTGGCCGCTCGAGCAGGCGCGCTTCACCTTGACGATGCGCGCGCCCTCGACCTCGACTGCGATGTCGTCGCAGAGGCAGCCGCAGAACGGACAGGCGACGTGCTCGACCACGGTGCTCATGACCCCTCGCCTTCGCCGCCGGCCGGCGCCGCGCCGGCCGGCTCTACCTCGACGGCAAGTCCCTTGAACGAGGGCATGCCCGTGCCGAACGTCTCCGTACCGACGAGACCGTTGATCGTCGTCCCCATGGGCACGAAGACGAGACCGGCGGGCAGCGCGCCCTCGTGCGCGGTCAGGGCGATCTCGCCCACCTCCGTGCGCAGGGTGGCGCGGCCGCCGTCGGCGATGCCGAGCCGCGCCATGTCGCCGGGGTTCATCTCGACGATCTCGGTCGCCGCGTGGTACTCGGGGGAGTCCTTGCCCTTGTGCATACCGATCGCCTGCTTACGCGTGCGACCGCTGATCAGCGTGAGTCTCTCGCTCACGGCGCACCTCCCTTCGCCGGCCGCCGTGCTGCAGCCTCCCGTACATTGTAGCCGCCGCTCTATGGAGATCGGCGAGGCAGGCGTCGCGGTCCGGCGCCCCGCCCGCGAACACCGTGCACACCGGGTGCCCCGCGGCGATGTGCTCCCCGCTCCCCGGCACGTCGCGCACCGCCGGCCACGCGGCTCCGCCGTTGTCGTCGTCGTCGCCGCGGGCGCTGCCGGGGCCGCCGGGGCTGCCGCTTTCGGGAGCGCCGGCGCGGCCGGCGTCGTCGCCGCGGGGGCCGGCACGGCCGGGCCCGAGGCTCTCCTCGAGCCAGGCGTCGGTGTCCGGGGTGACCACCGCACGCCGGGCGAAGACGACGGCCTTGCCGAAGAAGCCGGCCGCCTGCCTCTCCGCGGGGTGCCCCCCCGGCAAGCGGCCGGCACACCCTGCGAGGTGCAGGGCGAAGACGTTCACGCCGTAGGCGCGCTCGGCCAGCTCCATCGA